>NZ_JQMR01000001.1:600000-900000 GCF_000744825.1 Carnobacterium mobile DSM 4848 | reverse complement strand
TATTGATTGCTTTTGTAGCAGCTTTATTTGACTTGACGATCGGAGTTATTTACGGATTAGTCTCCGGCTGGATGGGTGGCCGAGTGGACAATGCCATGCAACGGTTATTAGAAATTCTCTCTGGAGTGCCCAACTTAGTAGTTGTTATCCTAATGCTACTAGTCTTGGATCCAGGTATTAAATCGATTATTATCGCTTTAGCTATTACGGGATGGATTTCAATGGCTCGGGTCATCAGAGCACAAACCATGAAATTGAAAAACCAAGAATATATTTTAGCAGCTAAAACATTGGGAGAGTCTCCTGTTAAAATTGCTATCAAGCACATTATTCCAAATCTATCAGGCATTATCATTATCCAAACTATGTTCTCGATTCCAGCAGCTATCTTTTTTGAAGCGTTCTTAAGTTTCATCGGAATCGGTATTCCGGCACCAACAGCTTCATTGGGAACTTTAATTAATGATGGATACAAAACGTTCCGCTTCTTACCTCACTTAATGTGGTATCCAGCAGCAGTTATTTGTATCTTAATGATTTCATTTAACTTATTGGCTGATGGATTACGTGATGCTTTTGATCCAAAAATGAAAGATTAGCGAGGTGAATCTGAATGAATAACGTATTAGAAGTAAAAAATTTGAATATCACATTCGACACCTACGCTGGTAAAGTAAAAGCCATTCGCGGTGTCAGCTTTAATTTAAAAAAAGGAGAAACGCTCGCAATTGTTGGTGAGTCTGGTTCAGGGAAATCAGTAACAACACGTAGCATTATGCGTTTGCTTTCTCAAAATGCCAATATTGAAGAGGGCGAAATCTTATTTAACGGAAAAGACTTGATTAAAAAATCTGAAAAAGAAATGCAAGGTATCCGTGGTAAAGACATTGCTATGATTTTCCAAGATCCAATGACTTCTCTTAATCCGACGATGACAATTGGAAAGCAAGTAGCTGAACCGATTCGTCTCCACCAAAAATTAAACAAAAATGAAGCATTTAAACGTGCTTTGGAACTGTTGAAACTGGTAGGCTTACCACAAGCGGAAAAACGAATGAAACAGTATCCACACCAATTTTCAGGCGGACAACGTCAACGGATCGTCATTGCAATTGCATTAGCTTGTAATCCAGAAGTTTTGATTGCTGACGAACCAACAACAGCACTGGATGTTACGATTCAAGCTCAAATTCTTGATCTGATGAAAGAACTCCAAAAGAAAATTTCTACTTCGATCATTTTTATTACTCATGATTTAGGAGTAGTAGCTAATGTGGCTGATCGTGTTGCTGTTATGTATGCAGGTAAAATTGTTGAAGTAGGAACAGTAGATGAAATTTTCTATAATCCGCGTCACCCTTATACTTGGGGATTGATCAGTTCAATGCCAACATTGGAGATTAAAGAATCCTTGTATGCGATTCCGGGGACACCTCCGGATCTATTAGACCCTCCTAAAGGCGATGCATTCGCACCACGTAATGAATATGCAATGAAAATTGATACGGAACTAGAACCACCTTTATTTAAGATTTCAGATACGCATTATGCAGCTACTTGGCTATTGCATCCAGATGCTCCAGCAGTAGAGCCGCCTACTGAAATCAAAGCAAGACAAGAAATTTATGAACAAAAATTTTCTAAAACGCAATATAAGAAAGAAACCTCCATTTCTAATGCCGAAAATGAAGTAAAAGGAGGCGTCTAAAATGAAACAAAAAGAGAAGGTTTTAGAAGTTAAAGGATTAAAACAATACTTTAATGAAGGTACGAATAACGAAGTCCGCGCAGTAGATGATGTAACTTTTGATATCTATAAAGGAGAAACTTTTGGATTAGTTGGAGAGTCTGGCTCAGGAAAATCAACGACAGGACGTTCGATCATTCGTCTTTATGATCCAACAGCTGGTGAGATTGATTTTGAAGGAACTAAAGTTCATAGTATTAAAGGGAAAAAAGATATGCTGAGTTTCAGAAGAGATATGCAGATGATTTTTCAAGACCCTTATGCTTCATTAAATCCTAAAATGAAAATCCGTGATATTATTGCTGAAGGTATTGATATCCATGGTTTGGCAACTTCAACAGAAGACCGAAACCAACAAGTGGATGAATTACTTAAAACGGTTGGACTGAATCCCGATCATGCATCTCGTTATCCTCATGAGTTTTCAGGTGGGCAACGACAACGTATCGGTATTGCCAGAGCTTTAGCGGTTAAACCGAAGTTTATTATTGCAGATGAACCTATTTCTGCATTGGATGTTTCTATTCAAGCCCAAGTAGTAAACTTATTGATGGAATTGCAAAAAACAAAAGATTTAACGTTCTTGTTTATTGCCCATGATTTATCAATGGTAAAATATATCAGTGATCGTATCGGAGTAATGAATAGCGGGAAATTATTAGAATTAGCGTCGGCTGAAGAAGTTTATAACCGTCCATTACATCCTTATACAGAAAGTTTACTGTCTGCTGTTCCGTTGCCTGATCCTGAATACGAACGGAATCGTGTTAGAACACCATACATTCCAAGAGAATCAAATGGTGAGGCAGAAGAATTAAGGGAAATTACACCTGGACATTTTGTTTATTGCCGTGAATCAGATGTTGCAGCTTTACAAGCTAAGAAGGCCAGTTACACAGAAAAATAAAAAATTACTGAAAAAAGTAAAGGAGACCCGTTCATCGGACAGTTCCTTTGCTTTTTTTTATTTTCAGTTTAGAGCAACCTGAAAGATGCATAAAAATGTAATGTATTGTTTATGTATTTAAGTTTCTTTCTCTTGTTATTTGTATTGATGTCTTAATGATAATGTTTATAAATATACAATTTTATAAAAAAGTGCTGATTTAACAACGTTTTAAAGCAATAGATGTGAACGAAAAATAATTAAAAGGAAAAAAAGTGAGGAAAAAACCTCAAAAGTGACAAATAATCGACAAAAAGGGTGGCGTTTTATTTATAAACAGTGTATAATGGTTCTTGTAAGCCAGTTAGTTAAGGATGTCATTAAAATCATTTTATTGGCTAGATCGATCCGCCTAAAAAAGGAGAGAATAACATATGGTTACTTTATACACATCACCTAGTTGTACTTCATGCCGCAAAGCACGTGCTTGGTTGGAAGAAAACAACATTACTTATAAAGAGAGAAATATCTTTTCAGAACCATTATCAGTTTCTGAAATAAAATCTATTTTACGAATGACTGAAGACGGAACAGAAGAAATTATTTCTACTCGTTCAAAAGTTTTTCAAGATTTAGATATTGATTTAGACAATCTTCCTCTTTTAGACTTGTTTGCTTTAATTCAGGAAAATCCCGGATTGCTGCGTCGTCCAATTATGGTAGACGACAAAAGATTACAAGTGGGATATAACGAAGACGAAATACGTCGCTTCTTGCCTAGAGAAGTTCGTGCTCTTGAATTGCAGTTAGCTCAACAAATTGTAGGTTATTAAAAAAGAAAAGTAAGTTAATAAAGTCCAACGTAAATTTCATTAAGAAATTTACGTTGGACTTTATTAACTGTTACTCAATGTAATTAGAAAATAAAACATTTAGTAAGACGCTAGTTTTTAAGTACTTTTACCTTTACATTTAATATATTTGCTTTAAAATAATTAGTATAAATATTTCTGCTATTGTCAAAAGACAATGCGGAAATGAAGAAGTGAGGTGTAGGACTATGGAAATGGAACATATAAATGAAAATACAATCCGTGTACTCATTGAAAGTGCTGATCTAGAAGAAAGAGGCATTACCTTTTTAGATCTTTTAGGCAACCATAAACAAATAGAAAACTTCTTTTACAGTATTTTAGAAGAGGTTGATGTAGATGAACAGTTCCATGAATCCGATGCAATTACGTTTCAAGTGTTGCCGAATGGAAATGGATTAGAATTATTCATTAGTAAGGGCGGACCACTAAGCGAAGATATTGATCTATCTTCTGCCTCCGAAAATTTTGATACAGGTAATTTTTCTGATCTCATAAAAAAACAATTGAGTGAAGATGACCAAGTAAATGACATTGAAGAATATTTGAATGCGATAGAAAGACCAACTCAAGAAGTTGTTTTGCGTTTTAATGAATTTGAAGATATGATTTCATTATCTAAACGCTTATATTTAGATAATGCAGCAACTAGTCTTTACTTTTATAAAAATAGTTATTTTCTTTATTTAGTATTTTTTACTGAGGAAACTACTGAGCGAAGTGTAGAAGAAGAAATTTCTTTAGCGTTAGAGTTTGCAGAAAAAACGCCGATCACTCATGGTGTGCTGACAGAACATGGACAATTGATTATGGAAAATAGTGCATTGGAGTTAACACGCTACTATTTTAAATAATAGCTTTTTAAGCAACAGATAAAAACTTCCGAGAGAGCAATCTTTTCGGAAGTTTTTTTGCGGTTTTAAAAGAAATTCGTGATGGTTTGCGAATAGTATAAACAACTGCAAAAAAAGGAAGTGTGATAAATGCTAATCGCTTTGAACCAAGATAATGAGCATGTCCATGCTGCTAAAATAAAAATAGTGAAACAGTTACCAAAACATGACCTCTATAGTTGTCCTGGATGTAAAGCACCAGTTTTTTTGAAAAAAGGAAAAATAAAACAAGCACATTTTTCGCATTATGCTCAATCCAATTGTCAAATGTTTTCAGAAGGAGAAACAGAGGAACATGTATTGGGAAAGCAGCTTTTATACAATTGGTTTATTCAACAAGGATACCCATGCCAATTAGAAGCCTACTTACCTGAATTAAAGCAACGTCCTGATCTGCTTATATGGTTAAATGAAAAAAGAGCTGTTGCTGTTGAGTTCCAATGTAGTTCGCTATCACATGAAAGAATGGTCGAAAGAACGGAAGGATATCTAAAGAACAACTATGAAGTATATTGGGTACTCGGGTCACAATTTAAACTCACTCGCAGCATATCTGCCTTTCAGCGAATGTTTATGTACAAATTTAAGAAATCAGGCTATTGTCTGTTTTTTTTAGATGTTTACCGTGAACAACTGAACATCTGTACAGATATTCAACAAAATCAGCTGGGATCTGCAGTTGCATTCAAAGAAATACTTGTTAAATTAGCTTCATCCAATTTAACCGCCTTAACGGATATCGTTACACAAACTACTTGTCAGAACCGCCAATTTAAAAAAATGAAAAATAAAATCATTGCCAAAGAATTATTAGCCAGTCATCATTTCTTAAACCGCAGTAGAATGTACCAGGAAACCGAAATGGTACTATTTCAAAAGTATATTTATCAACGAGGACATTCCTTAGTGTCTCTTCCTAAAGAAATTTACTTTCCGGTTGAAAATAAACTAATTATTAAAACACTCCCGCATTTTTGGAAATTCATTCTGTTGGAATGGGTTACAAAAAAATCTTTAGGAACTGTCATCACAAGATTGGAAATCACTTCTCAGCTTAAACAAATGATAAAAGATAAACACCTTACTTTTTATTCGACCCCGATGATTCCTTTAACGGAAAAAAGAAAAGCAATCGATCCATTTATTCACTTATTAGTTCAATGTAACATTTTAGCAGAAGTTTTACCTAATCAATGGTTGATTCTATCAGAGCCTCATTTTTACTTAAGTGAGCAAGAAAAGCTTACAGACTTTTCTTGCTTCATAAAATAAAACAGACAACACCAATTCCTCTGCACTTATCTAAAAGTTATGTTAAAATTAGAAAGTGATGAAAATTTAGGAGGGTTATATTAATGAATGAATCTAAAAAATTACCAAAACGCACAGAAGTTCCTCAAGCATTAACTTGGGATTTAGAAATTATTTTTGAATCAGATGAAGCCTTTTATACATCCTATCAAGAATTAGAAAAAAAAATTGAAAAAGTAGCTGAATTTAAAGGGAGACTTGGTGAAAGTTCAGCTGTTTTTTTACAAAGTATAGAATATATTTTAGAAGTTTCAAATCAGTTGGAGACCATTTACGTTTATGCCCACTTAAAAAATGACCAGGATACTACAAATGCTGATTATCAAGCGATGTATGACCGCGCTTCTTTATTGGCAACTAAAATTGGAGAAGCCATTTCTTGGTTTGAACCGGAACTGTTAGAAATACCTGAAGAAAAATTAACAGACTTTTTAAAGGAAAATAAAGAGCTGGCATTGTACCAACATTTTATTGACCAATTAACGTTCTCAAGAGAACACGTTTTATCTGCAAATGAAGAAGCACTTTTAGCAGGAGCTGGAGAGATTTTTGGAGCTTCTAGCCGAACGTTCAACGTTTTGAATAATGCTGATCTTCAATTTCCAACCATAAAAGATGAAAATGGAGAAGATATCCAATTGTCTCATGGTGTTTATGGGCAATTAATAGAAAGTACAGATCGTTCTGTTCGTGAAGCTGCATTTAAGAATCTTTACAAAGTTTATCAAGGGTTGAATAATACTTTTGCAAGCACGCTCTCTTCTCATGTTAAATATCATAATTACAATGCAGCGATTCACCATTATCAGTCTGCCCGAGAAGCAGCGTTGTCGGCTGGTCATATTCCAGAAAAAGTCTACGATACACTACTAGAAGTGGTTGGAGAAAATTTGCCTTTGCTGCACCGCTATGTCGCATTAAGAAAAAAATTGCTTAAAGTGGATACATTGCATATGTATGACCTATATACACCTATTACAGGAGAAGCCAGTATTAAATTTACCTATGAGGAAGCAAAAACAGCTACTTTAGAGGCATTAAAACCATTAGGCGAAGAATACCGTTCTGTACTGGAAAAAGCTTTTGAAGACCGTTGGATTGACGTAGTGGAAAACGTTGGGAAAAGAAGCGGAGCATACTCTTCCGGCGCTTATGAAACAAGTCCTTATATTCTATTAAATTGGCATGATTCTTTAAACCATTTATATACACTTGTACATGAACTGGGCCACAGTGTGCATAGTTATTTTACGCGTTCTAATCAACCGTATGTTTATGGCGATTATTCTATCTTCCTAGCTGAAATTGCTTCTACAACTAATGAAAATATTTTGACGGAATATCTATTGGAAACTCAGCATGATCCTAAGGTACGCGCCTATATTTTGAACCATTATTTAGATGGGTTTAAAGGAACGATTTTCCGACAAACACAATTTGCGGAATTTGAACATTTCATTCATGAAGAAGCGGCTAAAGGAACCCCTTTAACTAGTGAATTTTTAAACCAGAACTACGGCACTCTAAATACCCGTTATTACGGGCCAGCAGTTGAAGAAGATCCAGAAATTGCTTTAGAGTGGTCGAGAATACCGCATTTTTACTATAACTATTATGTTTATCAGTATGCTACAGGTTTTTCAGCAGCAACAGCTTTAGCTGATAAAATTTTGAAAGATAAAACCGGCAATGCGTTGACAAATTATTTAACTTATTTGAAATCTGGAAGCAGTGATTACCCAATCGAGGTAATGAAAAAAGCAGGAGTGGATATGACGGAAAAAGCTTATCTCGCTGATGCAATGAAAGTTTTTGAAACAAGGTTAAATGAATTAGAAGCATTGGTAAGCACATTAAAAACGGACGAATAGCCTAAAAAAAGACTTCCTACAGCTACTGCAGGAAGTCTTTTTTTAGGCTAGTATAGATCAAAGAACATGAAGGTGGCTTTTTTTCAAATCAGAAAGAGCACGATAAGGCACTGGTTTGGTAGTATCTGCTTCATTGCATAATTCTTGCAGCAATTCTATTGTGATTTCTTCTTCGACTAAGACGCCATGGTTTTTAGTTTGATCACTAAACACTACACAAGAAGGTGTACTGAGAACTTGCATTTCTCGAGCAATTTTTTGATCAGATTCAAAGACTGTTTTAGCAAATTCAGATTTTTTGTCTTCTAAAAACATTGGAATATCTAACTTGGCTTTTTGGGCGGTTTCTTGGATTAGTTTTTGTGAAAATGGCTGATTTCCTACAGTTATTGCTTGTTGTAATTCCATTAAAAATACGCGTCCTTTTTTCTTGCCTTGCATAGAGGCAGCCGCGTAAGCTAAACAAGCGTCATAAATTTGAAAGAAAAGCTCGTTTCTTAAATTCAAATTGTTTTTAGGCAATTTTTTTGCTTTCATATAATCAGAAAATGTCTTAAAATTATGAACTGGAATAAAATGAAAGTGAACTTTTTCTTCTCTGGATTCTACGAAGTCTAATAATCCTTTTTCTGCTTCATAACAGGTTGATCCTAAAGGATTAATAAATAAATAAATTTCGATAACTTGTTTAAACTGATTCCCTTTTTTGGAATACTTAGTTGTGAGCATCTCATTTCACCTTAACTTTATATATTTTTGAAGCGATGTTACATCTGTCAGCAACATATATACTGTATCAAATAAATTTATAAAAAAGTAATAAAATGTCCTAGAACATACTTTGAAAAAATAAAACTGTAACAAAATTGCCACATATTAAAAAAACTTTTGTTTCTAAAAAGCATCTTCCGTAGAAGCATAGGCCAGCATTCGAGCAATTTTATTTTTTGAAGGGTTTCTTTCTATCTGATGTTCTCTTAAAAAATCATTAAACGTTTTTTCTCCTACTGTTTCTTCTGTTACTTCAAGTTCTAATTCATAATCTACTTGTTCGTCATAAAAGCTTTGATCTAAAACAAACAAGCCTTTTTCAGTCATTTTTTCAAAACGTTTTGTTTTAAGCGATCCAATTAAATGTACTTCTTTTGGTTGAATCTGTAATTGTCTTAATTTTTCAACGACAGCTCCTTGAAAATCAATCTTATTTTTTGAAAGGAGTTCATGAGCTGTTGCAAGAGATAAGGTGTCAGTAGTTTCTAATAAATTATTTTCAACAGGCGTTTTAAGTGTTAATTCTGCTGAATCCGATAAAATGCGTATTCTTAATCCAGCCCCTAGAAGTTTTAAAGCATTTTCTTCTGTATCAAAATAATGGTTTTCTTGAATGAAAAAGTCTGTTTCTTTAGCTTGGAAATAATGAAGTAAAGTATGGTATTCCGAAGCTGACAAGACATTTTTAAATTCAATTTCGAGTTGCTCGCTCATATCATCATCTCCTGATTTTATTTAAATTAGACCAATAGAGCTAGCTCGTTTCTAGCTTTACAAGTTTTTACTTCATTTACTACTACGAAAAAGAATAGTGACCAAGTGTTAAAGTTGATCGAAATTCTAAAAAAGAGGAGTTTATATATCAAATTTACGCGCTAATCGATTAAGTTGCAATAAAAATGACCTACATTTATGTATTATAAATGGATTCACTTTTTGAATAAAAATATTTCTGTATCAAACACTACCCATTGTCCCCGTAAATAAAAAGAATGAAGGTTCTATTTAAAAGCAGTTCTTTAAAAAATGAAGGAAAGGAATTGTTTGGTATAAAGTAGTACAACTGCATGCTGTGACTATAATGCTATCTTTATTTTAAAATAGACGTTTTGCTCATTTCTTATTTTAAGTGGGATATGTTAAAATGAATTTGTATGCATTCTTTAAATGGAGTGGCATTGAAATGACAAATAAAGAAGGTAGAAGCAATGGATGAAAATCAAAATTGGGATGAATTTTTAGTACCTTATCAACAAGCAGTAGAAGAGTTAAAAGTTAAATTAAAAGGAATCCGAAAACAGTTTGGAAAAGAAAATCTGCATAAACCTGTTGAATTTGTTACGGGACGAGTAAAGCCGGTAGATAGTATTTTAGCAAAAGCAGAATTGCGCAACATCTCTTTAAACCGTCTCGAAACGGAGATGCAAGATATTGCCGGATTACGGATCATGTGCCAATTTGTAGAAGATATTCATGAAGTCGTACGTTTATTAAGAAACCGGAAAGATATAAAAATAGTAGAAGAACGTGATTATATTACGAATCAGAAAGAGAGTGGTTACCGCTCGTACCATGTCGTTTTTGAATATCCTGTACAAGTAATTGATGGAGAAAAGATTATTTTAGCTGAAGTACAAATCAGGACATTATCCATGAATTTCTGGGCAACGATTGAACACTCTTTGAATTACAAATATAAAGGTGAATTTCCGGAAGATATTAAAGTACGCCTGAAGCGAGCGGCTGAAGCAGTCTATCAATTAGACGAGGAAATGTCAGAGATCAGGGAAGAAATACAAGAAGCTCAGCATCTGTTTTCTTATAGTAAGCGAAACAGTCTAGAGGAAACTGATGATAAAAAGAAATTAGAATAGATTTTTAACGTTCAGCATAGGAGGAACTAAGTGTGAAAATAGCCATTGTGCATAATAATAATGAAAAATCTCTTGCTGTAACAGAAGAGTTGAAATTATTGTTGATTAAAAACAACTTTTCAATAGATAAGCGTAATCCCGATTTGATTATCACAATTGGTGGAGACGGCACATTATTATCTGCATTCCATCGATATGCCCATCTGTTGGACTCTGTTCGCTTTGTCGGTATACACACCGGCCACTTAGGCTTCTATACAGATTGGCGCGACTATGAATTACCCGAATTAGTGGCTAGCTTAGTCAATGATAAAGGAGAAAGCATTAGTTATCCTTTATTAGATGTCCGGGTAACGTTTCAAGGGCGTAAGGAATCGTCACATTTCTTAGCATTGAATGAGTCAACGATGAAGCGGGTGGATGGTACAATGGTGTGCGATGTATTCGTCAAAGATGAACTCTTTGAACGTTTTAGAGGCGATGGCCTTTGTGTTTCGACCCCTACCGGTTCAACGGGATACAACAAATCAGTAGGCGGAGCCATTATTCATCCACGTTTAGAGGCTATTCAATTAGCAGAAATTGCTTCTATTAATAACCGTGTTTTCCGGACATTAAGTTCTCCAATGATCGTAGCTCCAGATGAATGGATTCGAATAAAACCAATCACTACAGACGGTTTTATATTAACGGTTGATCAATTGTCTTCATCTGAAAAGAATATTGTTGAACTACAATATCGAATAGCAAACGAACGGATTCACTTTGCCCGGTATCGACACACTCATTTCTGGAGCCGAGTAGAAGACGCATTTATTGGAGCGAAAAATAAATATGAAGTTTAGTTGGGTACACGAGTCTTTCGAAAAAAAACAAGTTAAAGCTTTTTTAGCGGAAAAAGGCATCTCGCGCGGTTTATTGGCCAAAATAAAGTTTCAAGGCGGAGAAATCAAAGTTAATCACCAAGTAGAAAACGTTCTTTACCGTTTGGAGGAAAATGATTTAGTAGAAGTCACGATCCCGAATGAAGAGGGCCATGACACAACAGTCCCCGTCGATATTCCGATTGAAATCGTTTATGAAGATGAACACTTTTTAGTGGTGAATAAGCCTTTTGGAGTAGCTTCTATTCCATCAAGAATCCATCCAAAAGAATCGATGGCAAACCGTGTAAAAGGGTATTATGTAAGACAAGGCTATCAAAACCAAGTTATCCACATCGTTACGCGTCTAGATCGTGACACAACTGGGTTGATGCTTTTTGCTAAGCATGGGTATGCGCATGCTTTATTAGATAAAGAACTAAGAAATAAACAGTTGCATAAAAAATATATGGCTTTATTAACAGGAAAGTTAGCAGGAAGCCAACATGGAGTGATTGAAGCTCCAATTGCTAGGCCAGAAGATTCGATAATCAAGAGAATCGTGCACCCAAGCGGTAAAACGGCTTTAACAGAATACTGGGTAAAAACAGAATTTGATGATGCAACTTTAGTAGATATTCAGCTGCATACAGGGAGAACGCATCAAATCCGAGTACACTTTGCACACATTGGACATCCGCTGATGGGCGATGATCTTTATGGAGGAGTAAAGAATCAATGGATTAAAAGACAAGCCTTACATTGCCGTGAATTGGATTTTATCGATCCATTTACACAAAAGCAGATTGTGTTAACAGCAGCCTGTCCTGACGACATGGCTGAATGGCTCAAACAGCAATAAAAACCGTGAAACTGCTAGAAGGGAGAGCTATTTTTGAATGAAGCACAACTAGAAATAGAAGAAAAATTAAATTTACTAAAAACTTATTTAGCTGAAGAAAAACTCAAAGAATTTCGTTCGGAGTTTCTTACTTTACACGAATACGAACAGGGACAGTATTATCTTTCCTTAACTGAAGAAGAGCGGCAGAGAATGTATTACTATCTTTCTCCGAAAGAAATGGCCGATATGTTCGAAATCCTTGAAGAAGATGAAGAATCTGTTGAGGTGTATTTGAAAGAAATGGATCCACAGTACGCGGCGGATATGCTTAGCGAAATGTTTACAGATAATGCGGTGGATATTTTAAATCAATTAGAAAAGGCAGATTTACGCAAATACCTCAATCTAATGACAGCTGACAGCGCTGCTGAAATCAAAGAACTATTGCATTATGAAGACGAAACTGCTGGTTCAATCATGACGACTGAATATGTTTCGGTAGCAGCTAATCAAACGATTCATTCTGCTATGCGAATTTTAAAAAATAAGGCTGCAGAAGCAGAAACGATTTACTATATTTATGTAGTGGATACGGCTGAAAAGTTAGTCGGCGTTATTTCTTTAAGAGAATTGATCACTCATGAAGACGATGAATTGATCGCAGATGTAATGGGGGATCGCCCAATTTCAGTCTATGTTACTGATGATCAAAATGACGTAGCTAAAACGATTAGAGACTATAACTTTTTAGCAGTACCTGTTATTGATAAAGATGATTACTTATTAGGGATCATCACAGTTGATGATATTATCGATGTTATTGACGAAGAAGCAGCTAGCGATTATTCAGGGTTGGCTGGGGTCGACGTCGGAGAACAATCAGAAAATCCCTTTATTGCGGCATCTAAACGCTTGCCATGGCTGATTACATTATTATTTTTAGGTATGGGAACAGCAACATTGATTAGTCGTTACGAAGTATTAGTAAGTGAAGCCAGTATCCTAGCCGTTTTTATCTCTTTGATAACCGGTACAGCTGGTAATGCGGGTACACAATCATTAGCTGTTGCTGTAAGAAAACTAGCTGATAATGACGACAAAGCTAAAGGATTTGCAAGTTTGATTCTTAGTGAAGTACTGACAGGAATTGTCACTGGTTTAACGACAGGGGTAACGATTTTTGCTGTTATCGGTATTTGGCAACACAATTTTATTTTAGGCTTCGTAATTGGTACTGCTATGCTTTTCGCAATTGTAGTCGCCAACTTAGCCGGAAGTTTAATTCCGATATTAATGGATCGAATAGGCTTTGATCCGGCTGTTGCAAGCGGGCCGTTCATCTCGACATTAAGTGACTTAACCAGTGTTTTGATTTATTTTAATATAGCTGCTTACTTTATGCCATTTTTTGTTTAAAGAAGACAGTGACTTTTTTGAGCAGTGCAATTATTAGAAAATACAAGGATGGGACTTTTTGTCTCATCCTTTTAACAGTAAAGGATTGAATAGGTGTGGCTTATCGAAAGAAAAAGAAAAAATTAACTAAAAAGCAACAAAAACAACGGACTCAATTAACGTTAATGAGTTTTATCATTTTGTTTTCATTTGTTTTCGGCCTAGCTTTAGGGAAAAGCGACAACTCAGGCTATTCACTTCTCGAAAAGTTGGAGCAATTTAAAGAGGAATTCATGCATGTTTTTCAAACAGATAATCAATACCTTAAAGGAGAAACAGCACTTAAAGGAACAAGCCAATTCTACTTCTTAGATGTGGGGCAAGGTTCAGCTACTTTGCTTCAATCAGAAGACGGGACTAATATTTTAATTGATACAGGGCGCTATGAAGATAAAGATAAAAAAATCTTAACGTATTTAGACCGCTATATCGGAACAGGCGGGAAAATAGATCTGTTGATTTTTACCCATAACGATTCAGATCACATTGGATATGGCGACTTAGTTTTGCAGTATTATGATGTTAAAGAAGTATGGATGAATGGCTATGATGCAACGAGTAAAATATATGAACGTGTACTTGATGCTATTAGCGACAGTAATGCACGTTATGTGGAGCCGAAAAGCGGAGAGGAACATCAAGTAGGGCCTTTCCTGTTTGAAATACTTAACCCAACGATGGTCTCGAAAAACAACCCTAACGATGATTCGATTGTAGCTAAAATTACATTTGCTAACTTTAGCGGTTTGTTTAGTGGAGATGCTTCAGCAAGAGTTGAAAATGAAATTATTGAGAGCGGAGCTGATTTAAAAGCGACTCTTCTTTTAATGGGACATCACGGCTCGAAAAGTAGTACGAGCGAAGAATGGATAAAAGCGATTGAACCGCAAATCAGTGTTTACTCAGCAGGAGAATCAAATAGTTACGGGCATCCTAACAAAGAAACGTTAGAGCGGCTCAACCATCAAAGTGTCCCAATTTACGGAACGATAGAGGATGGAACCATAACGGTTAATGTAGATTCGAAGGGAACTTACAGCGTTGTTACAGAGAAAGGAGCGCATTAAAATGAAAGCAGTTCTTGAGGAGTTTGAAGGAGAGGTAGCACGGCTTGTTCCTGATGATGGCAGTGATCCCATTCACGTAAATCTCCAGTATCTTCCTGATGAATGCACTTTAGGTGATGTTTTTGAAGTGGTTTACCAAAAAAAAGACACACTGAGAATCCAAGAACTCATTTTGTTATCTAATGAAAAAGAGCAAAGAATGGAACGGATGAAAGCAAAGCGAGAAGCATTGCTTAAACGAACAAAAGAACAACAATGATCATTATTTGAATGGTAGGCAAATCATTTTTATAGAAAACATACTAAAAAACCTTAAAAACATTTTTTAAGGTTTTTTAATTGTTGCTAATTTTTTTTCCATGTCATGGTGGGGAATTCCAGCATCTAAGTAGCCTTCGCTAATGATTGAATAATTTAAAGCCGAGTAAAAACCAATAGCATGATCTTGCGCACCTAATATTAAGCGATTCCGGCCATTTTCAGAAGCATACCGTTCAATTTCCAACATTAATTTTTTCCCAAGCTGCTTCCCGCGCTGATTACTTAAAACAGCTACACGTTGTACTTTATAAGTATTTTGCTCAATAGGGAAAAGCCGGGCTGTAGCTACAGGAGTATCGTCTAAATAACCAACTACATAAATAGTTTGATCTTCTAGTTCATCTATTTCCATTTCTGCAGGAACCTGTTGTTCTTTTACGAAAACACGATTCCGAATAGTTAACCCGTCTTTATAAACTTTTGAATTTAAATCAGATGACCAGGAAAAATTCATAAAATGTTCCTTCTTTCTATTTTGTTATGCTGTTAAGGGTACCATAGAAAAGTAAGTGATTCTAGTGAGGATCTTCTATCTAGTTAATTTCTTTATTTCTGATAGGCAATAGCTTATACTTATACAAGTAATAAAGAATGGAGGAAAAACGATGAATAATAAGACTTTAGAATGGATAAAAAAGCTGACCGCCATTCCTTCTCCAACAGGGAATACAAGCGAAATTATTGGAATGATAAAAAAGGAGTTAACGGCTTTAGGGTATGAAGCAAATACAAACAATAAAGGAAGTTTATTAATCACTGTAAAAGGAAAAAATCATCAAAATCAGCGTTTTGTAACTGCTCATGTAGATACACTTGGAGCAATGGTGCGTGCAATTAAACCTGATGGACGCTTAAAAATGGATTTGATTGGCGGATTTCGTTATAACGCGATTGAAGGAGAGTATTGTACTATTCATACGGCTTCAGGAAAAACATACACAGGTACGATTCTAATGCATCAAACAAGCGTTCATGTCTATAAAGAAGCAGGGACAGCCGAAAGAAACCAAACGAACATGGAAATACGAATTGATGAAAAAGTACAATCAAAAGAAGAAACCCAACAATTAGGTATTGAAGTTGGAGATTTTATCAGCTTTGACCCGCGGACAGAAATAACTAAAAGCGGTTTTATTAAGTCACGCCATTTAGACGATAAAGTAAGTGTAGCCATTTTGTTGAATCTTTTAGAAAAATTAGTTGAAGATAACATAGAATTGCCATACACTACTCACTTTCTTATCTCAAATAATGAAGAGATCGGATATGGAGGAAATTCTAATATATCAGAAAAAGTTACAGAATACTTAGCTGTTGATATGGGAGCCATAGGAGATGATCAACAGACAGATGAATACTCAGTTTCCATATGTGTAAAAGATGGAAGTGGTCCTTACCATTATCAACTGAGAAAACAACTGACGAAATTATGTGAAGACAACCATATTCCTTACCAATTAGATATTTATCCTTATTATGGAAGCGATGCTTCAGCTGCTATGAAAGCAGGAGCAGATGTGCGTCACGCTTTAGTTGGAGCAGGAATTGATGCTAGTCATGCTTATGAACGCACACATGAATCGTCAATCAAAGCAACGGAACAATTAGTATGGAACTATTTACTGCAGGATATGTTTGAGTAGAAAGAGAGGAAGATGAAAATGGACTATTTTAGAAAATCGAAGTTGATGTTTTGGTCAACTTGGCTGCTAGTTATTGCGACGTTGATTTATATGTCAATGAAAATCAATTTTGTCTTCCAGCCGCTGATCACCTTTGTCACTACATTATTTACTCCGATATTAGTGGCAGGTTTTTTATATTATTTACTAAATCCTTTAATTAATTTACTTGAAAAATTAAAGATACAAAGAAAGTACGGTATTCTGATTATTTTACTGTTGTTTTTAGGATTGTTAGTATTTTTAGGTGTTTTAGTCGTTCCCACTTTAGTTGACCAAGTTGGACAATTAGTAAAAAATATTCCGAGTTTTATGGAATCATTAGAAAGTTTTTCTAAAAGCATTATACAGCAGCCTTGGTTAGCTGACTTTGACTTAGAAAACTCTGTGAATAAAATGGATTTGTCTATCAGCAATATAGCCAACACTGTTTTTTCTGGAATTACAAACAGCGTGGGATCTATTTTCGGAGCTGTAGCAAATGCAACAATCGTTGTTTTTACTGCTCCCATTATTTTGTTTTATATGTTTAAAGATGGACAGCATTTTCGTCCAGCAGTAGCTAAGTTTTTTCCAAAAGAATATCGAGGACAAATGATTGAATTGTTTGGACAAATGAATAATACGATTGCTTCTTATATCAGCGGACAAGCTTTAGTTTGTTTACTAGTGGGGATGTTTACATTTATCGGTTATTTGATTATCAGTATGCCTTATGCTCTATTATTAGGCTTTATTGCAGGAGTGACGAATATTATACCGTATGTTGGGCCTTATATTGGGTTAGCACCAGCAGTCATTATTGGTTTGACGATTTCTCCTACAAAAGCATTATTAGTCGTATTGGTTGTCTTAGTCGTTCAACAAATAGATGGGAACTTCATTTCTCCAAATGTCATTGGGAAAACTCTTGCAATTCATCCTTTAACGATTATTGTTATTTTGTTAGTAGCCGGAAAACTAGCAGGACTTTTAGGCATGATATTAGGTGTTCCTTTCTACGCAGTAGTTAAGACAATAGTCATGTATCTAAAGGACATGTACAATATTAAAAAGAAGCATCAAAGCGTACAACTTGAAAAAAAATAGTGAAATCCTTCATAATGTTTTGACATTTCTAGAGTTTGTGATATAGTGTACTAGTAGTTAGTGAAGAAAAGCACCAGCTGCTAGTAAATATTATAAATAAGAGAATCAATCAATAATAAGATTCTAATAGGGGGAAATACAAGATGAAAGTAGTAGTAATTGGCTGTACGCATGCAGGTACATCAGCGGTTAAAACCATCCTAAATGAAAATCCAGAAGCAGAAGTAGCCGTTTTCGAACGTAATGACAATATTTCATTTTTATCATGCGGAATCGCTTTATACGTTGGCGGTGTTGTGAAAGATCCAGCAGGATTGTTTTATTCCAACCCTGAAGAACTAGCATCCATGGGTGCCAAAGTTAAAATGGAACACAATGTAAAAGAAATTGATACAGATGCTAAAAAAGTTATTGTGGAAGATATGAAAACAGGAGATATTTTTGAAGAATCGTATGATAAGCTAGTCAATACTACAGGGTCTTGGCCAATCATTCCTCCAATTCCTGGAATTGATTATAAAAAAATCCTTTTGTGTAAAAATTATAACCAAGCAAATGAATTAATTGCTCAAGCAACTGATGCTAAAAAAATCACAATTGTGGGCGGCGGTTATATTGGAATCGAATTAGTAGAAGCATTTGCTGAATCTGGTAAAGAAGTCACTCTGATTGACGGTCTGGATCGCATCTTAAATAAATATTTAGATAAAGAGTTTACAGATGTGCTTGAAAATGACTTGCAAGAACGCGGAGTGAAATTAGCTTTAAACCAAGCGGTTAATGGATTTACTGCTAACGAAGCGGGAGAAGTAACATCCGTATTGACTGCCCAAGGGGAATATGAAGCCGATTTAGTGATTATGTGTGTAGGTTTCCGTCCAAATAATGATTTGTTGAAAGACAAAGTAGATATGCTGCCAAATGGCGCAATCATTGTTGACGATTATATGAGAACGAGCAACCCAGATATTTATGCTGCTGGAGATAGTTGTGCAGTTAATTATAATCCAAATGGCGGGCATGCATACATTCCGTTAGCTACAAATGCGGTTCGTATGGGAACCTTAGTTGGGAAAAACATTGTAGAACCAAAAGTTAAATACAGAGGAACACAATCTACTTCAGGTTTGTATTTGTTTGGATATAATATCGGTTCAACAGGTGTTACAACAAGTGGTGCACCACACTTTGATTTAGAGGTCCGTTCTGTTTTAGTTAAAGATAATTACCGCCCAGAATTTATGCCGACAACTGAAGAAGTATTGATGCAATTAGTATACGAAGTAGGCACAACACGAATTGTTGGTGGACAAATCATGTCTAAATATGATGTAACACAATCTGCAAATACATTATCTTTGGCTATTCAAAACAAAATGACAATTGAAGATTTAGCTTATGTTGATTTCTTCTTCCAACCTCATTTTGACCGTCCATGGAATTACTTGAACATATTAGCGCAAGCAGCTGTAGAACAAGAAAGAAAATTAGCTGAAAAATAAGTAAGATTTTAGAATAATAAGTAAACCAAAAAGACGTGCTGTATATCCTATCAGCATGTCTTTTTGGTTTTAGTTTAAGGAAAGAAGAAGAGGAATCAAAATCTATCGGATAGAAATAAATTTCAGAAGCAGTGTTGATCCAAGATTTTTAGACTCTGTCTTTTACTGAGTACCTATGCTAAAATTCAAACTGGCTCTTTATCTTGTTTGAAAAACACATGAAGAGACAGGATAAAGTACAAATCAGATATTTTGTGAGTGGGTAATTTTCAGGAGATAAAAGATGCTGAAACTTGTTAAGAGGAGGTACATAAGACCTTTTTATTCTTAGTTTTTCTGCTCTTAACCTTAATTCTGAAGAGAATCGCTCTACTAAGAAAGGGACGTTTATGAAACTGAATAAAAAAATGCTTTCAGGGATTGTAGTCATCTTACTTATTCTGACAGGAAATTATGTTGTAATGGATACAGCAAAAGAAACTCCTTCCGAGCATCAAGCAGATAATCGCGCTTCTATAGAAGTACAACGGGTAATTGACGGAGATACCATCGTTTTTAAAGAAGCAGGCCAAGAGTATAAAATGCGCTTGCTTTTAATTGATACTCCAGAAAGTTCGACTACTAAAACAGGTTCTGTACAACCTTACGGTAAAGAGGCAAAAGAATTTTTAATTAATTATTTAAAAGGGAAAACACTTACGATCGAATATGAACCTACTCAAAAAAGAATAGATAAATATGGAAGAGTATTGGCCTATTTGTTTGCTGATGGCACATTAGTGCAAGAAATATTGGTTCAAGAAGGCTTAGCAAGGGTTGGATATGAAGAGGGTCAGGAAGTTTATCTTGATCAATTGTTGGCTGCTGAACAAGTAGCGGCAAGAGAACAATTAAACATTTGGTCTATTAAAAATTACGTTGGAGAATATGGATTTAATGAAAAATAAAAAAAATAAAATTCTGTTAATGAATATGTTATAATAACTTGACTAATGATAAGAAAAGGGTGTTGACATGTAACGACATGCCATTAAGTATATAGAAGGTTAAATAAATGATTTGAATGAGGGATTAATAATAATGGAACAAACGTTAAAAGAAGAAGTAGCATCGCGAAAAACATTCGCAATTATTTCCCACCCAGATGCCGGAAAGACAACTATCACAGAACAATTATTACTTTTTGGTGGAGCCATTCGTCAAGCTGGGACTGTAAAAGGGAAAAAAACAGGGAAATTTGCAACATCTGACTGGATGGAAATTGAAAAACAACGTGGAATTTCTGTTACGAGTTCAGTTATGCAATTTGATTACAAAGATAAAAGAATCAATATTTTAGATACACCTGGACACGAAGATTTTTCTGAGGATACTTATCGAACATTGATGGCCGTTGATAGTGCAGTGATGGTAATTGATAGCGGTAAAGGAATTGAGCCTCAAACAAAGAAATTGTTTCAAGTTTGTCGAATGCGTGGTATTCCTATCTTTACATTTATCAATAAACTGGATCGTGATGGAAGAGAGCCGTTGGAATTATTGGAAGAATTGGAAGAAGTATTAGAAATTGATTCTTACCCTATGAACTGGCCTATTGGAATGGGAAGAGGTTTATTAGGTTTATATGATAATTACAATAAAAGAATTGAAATCCATCATCCTGAGATAAATGGGAGAAACGGCGAAAAGATAGTTGAATTAAATGCTGCTGGTGAGATAGAAGGCGATCACCCAATCAAAAAATCAACATTGTATGATCAAGCACTGGAGGACATTGAACTATTAAATGAAGCAGGCAATGAATTTTCAGAAGAAAAAATTGCTAAAGGGGAATTGACGCCTGTTTTCTTCGGTTCTGCTTTAACCAATTTTGGAGTGCAGACTTTTTTAGACACATTTATTCAATTTGCTCCTAGTCCGTCAGCTCATAAAGACAGAGATGGAGACATTATAGAAGCCGCTAATGATGAATTTTCAGGTTTTATTTTTAAAATTCAAGCCAATATGAACCCAGCTCACCGAGATCGGATTGCATTTATTCGAATTTGCTCTGGGGAATTTGATCGAGGAATGGATGTTACCCTTGCTCGAACGAAAAAGAAAATCAAGCTTTCCAATTCAACACAATTTATGGCAGAGAGTCGAGAAACGGTGCAAAATGCTGTAGCTGGAGATATTATTGGTCTCTATGATACCGGGAATTTCCAAATCGGCGATACGCTTTTTGAAGGCAAACAAGATATTGAATTTGAAAAACTGCCACAATTTACGCCCGAGATTTTTATGAAAGTTTCGGCAAAAAATGTGATGAAACAAAAATCATTTCATAAAGGTGTACAACAATTGGTTCAAGAAGGTGCTATTCAATTGTATAAAACCTTCCATACAGAAGATTATATTCTTGGTGCAGTAGGCCAATTACAATTTGAAGTTTTCCAATACCGGATGTTGCATGAATACAATTCAGAAGTTATTATGACACCGATGGGCAATAAAATTGCTCGTTGGATCAAACCGGAAGACTTGAATACTAATATGTCTTCCAGCAGAAACTTATTGGTTCGGGATCGTTATGATCAACCGTTATTTTTATTTGAGAACCAATTCGCGATGCAATGGTTTGCTGATAAATACCCGGATGTTGAATTGACAGCATTACTATAAAACATCTAACCAAAATAAAAAAAAGGCTGAAACGGTGAATTTAAATTCACCGTTTCAGCCTTTTTTCTAACTCGTAAATACAAAAATAATATAAAAAGAGCAAAAAAAGACAATTATTTTTAATTGACAGGTATAGAAAGCTCGACAATATTTGGCGCATGTAAGATATCAACCACATCAGGCGTAGTCTCTAAAATATTTTCAATCGCAAATTTTATTTCAGCATTTTTTATATTTCGTTCTTTATTTACTAAAAGAACATCTTTATGGGTAGGAGCTCCCGAAAAAACAACGGTTGTGGGTCCTAGTGTATAGACTTTAATAAAATTAGCATCAGTGTTTCCTAATTGTTCCGTTACTAAATCTATATGGCTATTCGTAACATCGATCAGCTTCATTCTATTCACCTCTTTTTTTAAGACTATTAGATTAAACCTATTATATAATTAAAATTCCATAAACTCAAAGTAAATTAATTGGCTGGATGAATAAAAGAGAGCGAGACTGCTAATTCTAGTCTCGCTCTCTTAATCAACTTATTTTTTATCGGTATTGTTTTCGTTTTGGTCTGCTGTTACTAAAGAAGCTTCACTTTGTTTAGCGGTGACATGGATTTCTCCGTTTTCATCAACAGTAGCGCTTAAATTTTTGCTTTCAGGGTGATCAAGATAAAAGTCAGCAATCCGGTCTTCTATCTGTTCTTGGATCACACGGCGCAATGGACGTGCTCCTAATTGAGGATCATAACCCAGCTCTACTAGTTTTTCTTTTGCACGTTGGTCAGCTTCAATTGTAATTTTTTGATCTTTCAACATATCATTAACATCATTTAACATCAAGTCTACGATAATAAGAAGGTGTTCTTTTTTCAAAGAATTGAATTCGACGATCGCATCAAACCGGTTAATAAACTCAGGTTTAAAGAACTCTGTTAAATGATTTAAGACAGATTTTTGGTTGCCTTTAGAAGCAGCGGCAAAACCGACATTTGCTTCAACCGTACCTGTGCCTGCGTTACTCGTCATAATAATAATTGTATCTTTGAAACTTACAGTACGTCCTTGTGCGTCAGTTAAGCGTCCATCATCTAAAATTTGCAAGAACATATGCAAAACATCAGGATGTGCTTTTTCGATTTCATCTAGTAATAAAATACTATAAGGATTGTGACGGACTTTCTCAGTCAATTGTCCAGCTTCGTCATATCCTACATATCCTGGAGGAGAACCGATCAACTTAGCTACACTGTGTTTTTCCATATATTCACTCATATCGAAACGAATGTAGGCTTCTTTATTACCGAATAGTTCTAGAGCTAATTGTTTGGCTAATTCTGTTTTACCTACACCTGTCGGACCGACAAATAAGAAAGAACCAATTGGCCGATTTTTTTTGTTTAACCCGATCCGGCTTCTACGAATAGCTTTAGAAATTTTCTCAATTGCTTGATTTTGGCCGATTACATGTTGACGTAAGTCAGCTTCTAAATTACGCAATTGAGTTTGTTCTTTTTCTTTTAATTCGCCTACAGGAATATTTGTTTTTGTTTCAATAATCTTGACCATATCTTTTCCAGTTACAACTGGGCGTTCAGCTTCAGGTTGTTGTTGATCCCGCATGGCTGCAAACTTAGTAGCTTGGTCACGATAGAAAGCAGCCTTTTCATAATCTTCTTGCTGCAAAGCCAATTGTTTTTGATGTGCTGCTTCAGCAATTTTATCTTCAACTACCTTTGGATCAATTGCTTGAATCGTCAAGTTTTTCTTAGAGCCCGATTCATCTAATAGATCAATGGCTTTATCCGGTAAGAAACGATCTTGAATATAACGGTTAGAAAGAGTAACCGCATCTTTAATGGCTTCTTCTGTATAAGTGACTTGGTGATAATCTTCGTATTTTTTTTGAATACCTTTTAGAATATCGATCGTTTCATCAACTGTTGGTTCGCTGACACGTACAGGTTGTAAACGTCGTTCTAAAGCAGCGTCTTTTTCAATAGTGCGATATTCTTTTAATGTTGTTGCTCCAACCATTTGTAACTCGCCTCGTGCTAAAGCAGGTTTTAGCATATTACCTGCATCCATACTGCCTTCCGCACTACCTGCACCTACGATTTCATGGACTTCATCAATAAAAAGAATAATTTGTGGATTTTTTTTCAGTTCATCCATTAATTGCTGCATACGTTCTTCAAATTGCCCGCGAATTCCAGTTCCTTGAACTAGAGAAGCAACATCTAAACGAATCACTTCTTTATCCATTAGTTTTTGTGGAACTTCTCCATCCACAATTTTTTGAGCTAATCCTTCCACAACAGCTGTTTTACCTACACCGGGTTCTCCAGTTAGAACAGGATTATTTTTTGTGCGGCGATTTAAGATTTCGATTACTCTTTCAATCTCTTTATCACGTCCGATAATTGGATCAATCGCGCCAGATCTAGCTAAATCAGTTAGATTGGTTCCAAATTCTCCCAATAAACCTTTTACTTTATTTGTCGGCGGTTGCCCATTACCGGAGCCGCCACCTCTTTGTGTAGGGGGTACCCCTTTATAATTTTGAGACAATGGGTTTTGCATAGACCGGAAAAAATTATCTAGATTGCCAAACCCAAAAGGATCTTGAGGAGTTGGATAATTATTTTGAATAGAGCCTTTTTCATTAGCTTCTTTTAAGAGACGGTAACAATTTTGGCAGATATCTAATTGGCCTTTTTGACCATTCATATTTGTATATAAATGAATTGTTGCATCTTGTTGATGGCAATTTTGACATAACATATAGTATGCACAACCTTTCAATAATTAAAGTTAGGAGGTCCTGCAGGAAAGATTAATCAATGTTAAGAATCTATTGACCTTTCCTGACCTTCATGTATTCATTATACACTGACCTTGTCTGACATACAAGTAATTTGTTCTATCATTTGTTAAAAAATTAGGCTAAAATAATAAGAAACAAGAAAGGAAGAAAGAAAAAAATGACAAACGAATCTCTTGAACGTCAGCTTGAAAAGTTAATAGAAGGTGAGCTAACTGAAATGGTCATAGCAAAAGAAAATTTTATGCAATTTAGAGAAATATGGATGAATCATATTCAAAAAGATCATATTATTGGGGAAGCAAAGCACAATGGTGAAGTAGTTTATCGCTTTAGAACAAATAGTTAGATAGAAAAAAGAAGGCAGAAGAAAAAGAAAAGATAGAAAATAGTTGTAGTATGCTCTTAAAAATGGTAATCTAGGAAGATGAAAGGGTTATTTTTAGAAAAGGGACATTTAGATGTTTGTTGTTTAAAGAATTCTAGGATAAAAATAAACCTCATAAAAAATTATTATTTATTAAAGGAGATCAAACATTATGGAAAAACGCGATTTTCATGTAATAGCTGAAACAGGAATTCATGCACGTCCTGCAACTTTATTAGTACAAACAGCTAGCAAATTCAACTCAGATATTAACCTAGAATATAAAGGTAAATCTGTTAACTTAAAATCAATTATGGGTGTTATGTCATTAGGCGTAGGCCAAGGTGCAGAAGTTGTTATCAGTGCAGATGGTGCTGATGAAGCAGAAGCTATTTCAAGCATTGAAGAAACAATGAAGAAAGAAGGTTTAGCTGAGTAATGGTTGAAAATTTAAAAGGGATTGCTGCAAGTGATGGTATTGCGATTGCAAAAGCTTATCTACTTGTTGAGCCCGATTTAACTTTCGACAAATTCTCAGTTGAAAATTCTGATTCAGAAATTGAACGTTTAAAACAAGCGTTAAATAAAGCTACCCAAGAACTTGAGCTGATCCGCGGTAAAGCTGTTGAAACTTTAGGCGAAGAAGAAGCTCAAGTTTTTGACGCGCATTTAATGGTTCTTTCTGATCCTGAATTAATTGGGAGTATCGAAAGTAACATAAGAGATAATAAAGTAAATGCTGAAAGCGCACTAAAAGAAGTAACGGATATGTTCATTGGCATTTTTGAAGGTATGGAAGATAATCCATATATGCAAGAGCGTGCTGCTGATATTAAAGACGTTACTAAGCGTGTCTTAAGTCACTTACTAGGCGTGAGATTACCGAATCCTTCAATGATTGATGAAGAAGTAATTGTTATCGCCCATGACTTAACGCCAAGTGATACAGCCCAATTAAACCGTAAATTTGTGAAAGCATTTGTAACGGATATTGGTGGTCGTACGTCTCACTCTGCAATTATGGCTCGTTCTCTTGAAATTCCGGCAATTGTCGGAACAAAAGAAATCACATCTCTCGTAAAAGAAAACGATATGATTATTGTAGATGGATTAGAAGGCGATGTCTTAGTTCATCCTGAAAATACCGATATTTCTTTTTATGAAGAGAAAGCCTCAAAATTTGCAGGGCAAAAAGCTGAATGGGAAAAGTTGAAAAACGAAAAAACCTATACAGCTGACGGCAAACATATTGAATTAGCTGCTAATATCGGAACACCAAAAGACTTAGCTGGTGTGAAAAATAACGGTGGCGAAGCAATTGGTTTGTACCGGACAGAGTTCCTTTATATGGATTCACCTGACTTCCCGACTGAGGAAGCTCAGTTTGAAGCTTATAAAGCTATTTTAGAAGGTATGGGAGACAAAGCTGTAGTTGTTCGGACGATGGATATCGGCGGAGACAAAGAATTGCCTTATTTAACATTGCCTCATGAAATGAATCCATTTTTAGGCTACCGGGCTATTCGAATTTGTTTAGCTGAACAAGATATGTTTAGAACCCAATTACGCGCTCTTTTACGGGCTTCTGTATTTGGTAAATTGCGTATTATGTTCCCGATGATTGCAACACTAGGAGAATTCCGTGATGCTAAAGGGATATTGTTAGAAGAAAAAGAAAAATTAGTCAAAGAAGGCGTGGAGGTTTCAAATGATATCGAAGTCGGTATTATGATTGAAATCCCAGCAGCAGCTGTTCTTGCAGATCGCTTTGCTAAAGAAGTTGATTTCTTCAGTATTGGAACGAACGACTTAATTCAATATACAATGGCAGCTGACCGAATGAACGAACGCGTTTCTTATTTATACCAACCATATAATCCATCTATTTTACGTTTGATTAAGAACGTCATCGACGCTTCTCATAAAGAAGGTAAATGGACAGGAATGTGTGGAGAAATGGCTGGCGATCAAACGGCAGTACCACTATTGATGGGATTAGGCTTAGATGAATTCTCAATGAGTGCTTCAAGTATTCTAAAAACTCGTAGTTTAATGAAACGTCTAGATACAACGAAGATGGCTGAATTAGCGGAAAAAGCAATTAATGATTGCGACACAGCTGAAGAAGTAGTTAAACTAGTTGAAGAATATACAAAATAAAAAAAGTTACAAGAATCTTTAGATTCTTGTAACTTTTTTTGTTTTAAAATCGTACTTCAGGCGGAGGGAGCAGCGTTAAATTTTTAGTATACTATTTTAATAAGCTCTCTGCGTAGAAATCTGAAAGACATGGGAACTTAAAGGCTAAAATCTATGTTTTTACATAAAACTAAGTATAATAAATTAAAGGGGTGAAAAATAATGAAAGTTGGAATCTTTACAGATACTTATTTTCCGCAAATAAGTGGAGTTGCAACTTCAATAAAAACTTTAAAAAAAGAGCTGGAACGTCAAGGGCATGAAGTGATTATTTTTACAACCACTGATCCAAAAGTACAAGAAAAAGAAGAGGGAATCGTCCGCTTGACAAGTATACCCTTTTTTTCTTTTCAAGACCGACGTATCGCAATAAAAGGGGTTTACCGCGCATTAAAGATAGCTAAAGAGCTTCAATTGGATATTATTCATACACAAACCGAATTCAGCTTAGGTTTGACTGGAAAGTATATTGCCTACCAATTAAAAATTCCATGTGTCCATACTTATCATACAATGTACGAAGATTACCTTCACTATATTGCCAATGGTAAAGTTCTTAGACCCACACATGTTAAGTTAGTGTCAAAAATGTATTGTAATAAATCCTCTGGCATTATTGCACCAAGTGAAAAGGCACGAAAACAACTGTTGAATTATGGAGTAGTTTCAAGAATAAGTGTGATTCCTACTGGAGTTGATTTAGAGCATTTTTTGAAGGAAAATAAGCGAGACGTCCGTAAAGAACTTTCTTTTTCAAAAGATACGCTATTGCTTCTATCTTTAAGCCGAGTAGCAAAAGAAAAAAGTATTGATTTGCTTATTAAAGCAATGCCGGAAATTTTACTTCATCAACCTGCAGCAAAATTAGTCATTGTGGGAGATGGGCCAGCCAGAAATGAGCTGGAAGAATTGGCGCATTCATTAGGGTTAGCAGGTACGATTTTCTTTATAGGCGAAGTAGCTAGCTCCGAAGTTCAAGCTTATTATCAGGCAGCTGATTTATTTGTCAGCTCATCAAATTCAGAATCACAAGGGTTGACTTATATTGAAGCAATCGCCTCCGGAACGGATATTGTAGCCCGTCTAAATGAGTATACAGAAACGTTAACGCAAAATGGTTCTTTTGGCATGACGTTTAGTGATGACTCGCAAATTGCAGAGACAGTATGCAGTTACTTTAATCAGAATAAAAAAATTCAAAGGGTAAAAAAAGAACGAACCAATTTGTTAAACTCCATTTCGTCCGAATTGTTTGGAGAAAGAGTTTTACAATTTTATAGAGAGACTATTCAGCAGTACATGCACGAAAAAGAGGTCGCTGTCCATTCAAATCATTAAAATGCAGATAAGAAAGGAGGGAAATAAAGCTATGATTAGAATAACCATGTTTTCTTCTGCTGACAAAGTAGCTGGACAAGGCGTAGGAAGTGCATATGTTGAGTTGCTTCAATTATTAGAAAATTACCATTCTTCTACTTTATTGGTTTCTATTAATCGTTATACCAAAACGCAAATCAGCCATTATCATACGATTGATCCAATTTTTTTTATTAGTACATTTTTTAAACACCATTTTGGCAGACGAATCGGTTATGTTCATTTTTTGCCTTCCACTTTAAAAGGCAGTCTTCAATTGCCTCGTTGGGTAACAGGCCTCTTTTATTGGTACGTGATTGCTTTTTATAAACGAATGGATCAGCTTGTAGTTGTGAACCCTTCTTATATTACCGAACTAATGAAATACGGAATACCAGAAGAGACAATTACGTATATCCCTAATTTTGTTTCTAAAAAAGATTTCTATTCTTTAGAGCCTCATCAATTAAATCAAATAAAAACTTCTTTAGGCCTAAAAGAAAATAAACTTATCGTTTTTGGAGCTGGACAAGTGCAAGAACGGAAAGGGGTAATGGACTTCATTAAGCTAGCTGAAGCAATGCCTGATATTCAGTTTATTTGGGCAGGAGGATTTTCATTTGGCAAACTTACTGATGGTTATGAAAAATTGAAACGAGAAATGGAACACCCGCCTAAAAATTTATTGTTTACTGGTATCGTTGGAAGAACAGAAATGCTCCATTATTACAATATAGCTGATGTTTTTTTGCTGCCTTCCTATGATGAACTCTTCCCCATGTGTATTTTAGAAGCATTTTCTTGTGGGACTCCTGTGGTCTTAAGAGACTTAGCACTCTACCTTCCTGTATTGGCAGGGTACTATTTGCCTGCTGCTGACCGAGAAGCAATGCAAGGAGAAATTGAACGTTTAGCGAGTGATCCTGCTTATTATCAAGCAGCACTGCAAAAAGCAACTGCTGGTAACCAAGCTTATTCAGAAGAGCGTTTAGCACAGATATGGGGAGACTTTTATCAGCAGCAAGAAAAAAAGAATGTGCAAAGATAGAAAATACCTCTTTCGGGTTAATGGTTATTCTTTTTAGTTTATTCAGCAAAATGCTATACTAAAATCAATGACTAAATGAAAAGGAGTTGATGTAAGTGAAAAAAATTGGATTTATCGGAATAGGAGTAATGGGATCTTCAATTGTTAAACACTTGCTAAAAGCGGGTTATGAGGTAAATGTTTACAATCGAACAAAAAGCAAAACAGATGAGGTGGTTGCTTTAGGAGCCAACTGGTATGCTGATCCAGCAACTGTTACGAAAGAAAGTGAAGTAGTTTTTACGATTGTTGGTTATCCAGAAGATGTAGAAGAAACTTATTTTGGAGAAAAAGGGATTTTTCAAACAGCTACAGCTGAACATATTTTAATCGATATGACAACTAGCACCCCTTCATTAGCCGTGAAACTGTATAAAAAAGGAAAAGAAAATGGAATAGCCGTGCTAGATGCACCTGTTTCTGGTGGAGATTTAGGGGCTCAAAAAGGAACATTGACGATCATGGTCGGTGGTGATGAATCAACTTATGCTGCTATAGAACCTATTTTTAAAGAATTTTCAAGTAAAGTAAACTTGCAAGGATCAGCTGGAAAAGGTCAACATACTAAAATGGCCAATCAAATCATGATTGCCGGAACGATGACAGGAATGACAGAGTTGCTGGTATACGCTGACGCTGCAGGACTTGACTTAGAAAAAGTATTAGATACTGTTGGCGGTGGAAGTGCAGGAAACTGGTCGTTAGCTAACTACGGACCGCGTATTTTACAAGGTGATTTTTCACCAGGATTTTTTATAAAACATTTCGTAAAAGATTTGAAAATTGCTCTCAATGAAGCGAGCAGAATGGATATTGACTTGCCATTTACAGCATTAGCGCAACAATTGTATGAAAAACTTGAAACAAATGGCCATGGAGATGAGGGGACACAAGCCTTTATTAAATTATGGTGGCCTGACGGGAAAAGAAAAATGAACTTCTAAAAAAATATAAAAAGTTGCTCTGAAAGTTAAAGAGCAACTTTTTTTTACCTGATTGTCATTTTACTATACCCTCTGAAAGAGAGAGGAAATCAAAAATTTCTTTTAGTCGCCTTGAAGGAAGTTCTAAAAAAAGAAGTTTTTAATGAAAAAAAGATGAGTTTACTGTCTTTTAATGAAAAATCTGTTAAAATAATGACTGAGTCAAGTCTGAAAGGGGCACGAGAAGATGAAACCTTCACAATTACAGGCGATTATTCGCCGGTTGGAAGCTATGCTAGAAGATAAAGAGAGTGAAGTTCAAATTCGTAGATTTGAAAAAGAAGGCTTAGAACGTTGCCTAATTTCCTATGATGCGAAGACTGCTACTTTTGAATTAGAAGATAGTTCAACTCACCAAGTTTATCAATTTGATGATTTGGATTTAGTCGCAATTGAGATTTTTGAATTGTTGCAAGATTAAAAATTAAAGGTTAAAGGTAAGCTTACTGAGTTAAGCTTGTCTTTAACCTTTTTTTGTAACAGTCAAGGATGAAAAGTTCAATAATACTGTAACAAAATTTTGGTTGTTTAACAAATGGTGTTGATCCAACGTTAGTGTCAAGATATTCTCGGTAAAATTACAAAAAAGATGAAATCACTTTTTATCTCTAACAATTATAGCGTTTGTCGCTGTTTTGTTCGGTTTTTATTTGTTGTTTTCTCGCAAATCCTTGACAAGGGGGCCCATTTCCCTTGAACCCTATTACCTATTCCTTTTAAAAAATTTAAACACGTCTCTGCCATCAGTCTACCAAGGGAAAACCCCTTATCAAGAACCGAGTCGTATCGTGCACAGCACGATCTCCACTCTTTTGCTGGTTAATAGTTAAAAATAGCACTCAAGTTTCCCGTGCTGCTGGAACGACTTACATGAGGAATCGATCCATGACGGACACCCTCATGAGTTTGGTGGGGTACTTTTTTATGGGCTGCCTTAAGGGCAGCTTTATAAGACGCACTGGCTTGTTTCTTATACTCCGGCTGCTGTTCAATGATGGCTCGATCTAAAGTTCCGTTTTTTAAACCCTCGATCACATAAACGACATGGGTCAGTCCTTTTTTAGACCAATACTTTCCTTGGCCTTTTACACGATAGCTATAAGGACGGTGGTTGCTCTCACAAGTTCCAATACCGTGAGCTGCTTCTCCCAGCCCTCGTTTATAAATGGGCGTCAAATACTCCCAGTTTCTTGAAAGGTAGCCTCTTAATCGTCTGATTTGCTCTTCTAGTTGGGCTGCTTGTTCGTCTCCGATGATACTCTCAGCTGTATCTAAAACAGCTTCGACTGCTTCCCGCTCGTGATCTTGGATGGCTTTTTTTAGAGGAGATTGTAACTCAGGAACGAAGTTCAGTCGTTGTTTGATCTTTTGATTCACATGATACGTATCTCGTACATGTTCATGACGCAAGCAGCCTTGAACGACCGCATTAAATTTATCGAATTCATATCCAGAACCTCCATCACTGTTTGAAATGACAAGCGTATTCGTTAAGTCATAGTTGAGATAAAGGTAGTTTTGCACGAGACTCCAAGCCACTTCAGTACTGTCTGTGGAAGAGAAGTAATGCGTTCCTGTTAAACGAGTTCGTTTGCCGTTTTTTTCGACTCCTTCGGCAATTTGGATCCGATGGATCTCTCCACGTTTCTTTTTGATTTCTTTATACATCAGCCCATCGCCTTCTATGTACAGGAAAGGAACGTTCTTTTTCTCTTTCGGCTCAGTCAGTTTAGTGACGTCTAAAAGATGATTTTCTGTGTAATTCTGTTGAAACTCTCCCACTGTATCCAAGACGGCTTTGACTTTTGTATGGCTGATCGTAAAAGGCGTTAATAAGGCCGTTGCTTGTGCTGTTTTTCTTAATACTGTGCCGGAGGCGATCTCCGCAATGTTCCGTAAAAGAAGAGGAGAGAAGGTTTCTCTTGAAATAAAGCCCATTTCTTTATCTAATGGATAAAGTGCTTTTTCCATTTCTTTTTTCATTCTTCTTCGCTTGAATGTAACTTTTCCAAAAAGAAACTGAATCGTACGAAGATCTCTTTTCTCGATTCTATAGCCTTGTTTCTTATATTCTTCTGCTAATCCATCATCGATATACTCTAAAATAAGCTGCATAATGTCGCTGATTTTATTTGAAAAATAAACTTGTAATTTTCTTTCTGCATCGATTCCATCATTGGAACCCTTTATTATTTCGATAATTTCTGTTAAACTAATTTCCATGGAAAGTCATCCTCTACGATTATATTTAGGCGTACGAACCTATAATTGTATTGTAATGACTTTCCTCTTTTTTTGTCAATTTCATAAAAAAACAAGAATTGTTCGGCTTTGAATGTTTTAAATTCTCTACCACCAAAAATTTTACACTAAGTGATCCAACAAAATAAAATTTATTCTGGAATAGGCGGGTTTGCTTGTAGAAAGCCATGTGGACGTCTGGAGCTTACAATTTTCAGACTTTCAATCCTCAAACAAAGGCTAAAACGCTTTGTTTGAGTCTTAAATCTTTAGACATGTCTATAAGCACCCCTTATTCCTTTAGAAATATCCTGTAAATTATAAAGTCAAATTTTTTTGATGGAATAAGGTAGTTATCCATTCAGGAATTAGGTATAATAAATTTAAATTTAGATTAAAACCAAATTAAAAAATATTGAACGACAAAGGGGCACAACAAAATGAAACGGAAGATACAGGTCGGAATATTAGGTTTTGGAACAGTAGGCAGCGGTGTTTTGCGTATTCTAAAACAGCATGAAAGCAAAATCAAACAAATAACAGGAGAAGAATTGAACGTAAAGAAAGTATTGGTTCGCAATGTTGAAAAAAAACGTGGAGAATTTTCTGAAGGAATTGAATTAACCACAAATGCAGCTGATATTTTAATGGATGAAGATATTGATATCGTAGTAGAAGTTATGGGCAGTATTGTCCAAGCAAAAGACTACATTTCTCAAGCTTTAAAAGCAGGAAAACATGTCGTAACAGCTAATAAGGACTTGATTGCTTTGCACGGAAATGAATTAGTAGCATTAGCAAATGATTATCAGTGTGATTTATACTATGAAGCTAGTGTTGCAGGCGGCATCCCTATTTTGCGGACAATTGTTGATAGTTTAGCTTCTGATCACATTCAAAAAGTTTTTGGAATCGTGAATGGAACAACTAATTTTATGTTATCTAAGATGACCAATAACAACGATACATACGAAGAAGCATTGCAAAAAGCACAAGAATTAGGTTTTGCTGAAAATGATCCTACTAATGATGTCGACGGCATCGACGCAGCTAGAAAAATGGTGATTCTGACTCGTTTGGCGTTTGGTATGAATGTAGAATTAGAGCAAATTGAAACAAGAGGAATCCGCGATATCCAATTAGCAGATATTGAGATGGCAAAACGGCTTGGATACCGCATCAAATTGATTGGTGCAGCTATTGAAAAAGACAATAGTGTACGAGTTGATGTAGGACCGGTTTTAGTTCCGGAAGACCATCCTTTAGCGGGTGTACAAAATGAAAATAATGCTGTTTTTGTTGTAGGTGCTGCGGTAGGAGAAACCATGTTTTATGGGCCAGGAGCCGGAGCTTTACCAACCGCTACCAGTGTCGTAAGTGATCTTATTACAGTAGCTAAAAATATTGGTCTAGGAACGACAGGAACGGTTTTTAATTCTTATCAGCATGAAACGAACCTCACCGAAGACAAAGACGTAGAATCAAAATATTACATGGCTATTGACATGCAAGATCAGACAGGCCAATTTTTAGAGTTGACTAAAATTTTTAATGAATCAGATGTAGGTTTTGATCAGATCATCCAACAGCCATTTTCAAAAGCGTCTGCCAAAGTAGTGATCGTGACGCATAGAATGAATAAAGCGCAACAAAATCGGATTATAAATGACTTGAAAAAAGCTGAAGGAATGAACTTGTTGGTCTGTTTTAAAGTAATGGAGGGGAAATAATGTACGAAGGATTGTTAACTAAATACAAGAAAGTTTTGCCCGTAACGCCGGATACGCCTATGATTTCGCTAAGTGAAGGAAATACTCCTTTGATTCCATTACCTAATTTATCTAAAACTTTAGGAATCACATTATACGGAAAATACGAAGGGTTAAATCCAACCGGTTCTTTTAAAGACCGAGGAATGGTGATGGCAGTAGCAAAAGCGAAAGAAGAGGGAGCAGAAGCGATCATTTGTGCATCTACAGGAAACACAAGCGCTTCAGCAGCTGCTTATGCAACTAGAGCAAATATGAAAGCTTATATTGTCATACCAGAAGGGAAAATCGCATTAGGCAAACTGGCACAAGCGGTAATGTATGGTGCAGATATTATTTCGATTCAAGGTAATTTTGATGAAGCTTTGCGTGCTGTTCGCCAATTAGCTGAAACAGAAGCCGTTACTTTAGTCAATTCCGTTAATCCTTATCGTTTAGAAGGCCAAAAAACAGCCGCGTTTGAAATTTGTGAAGATTTAAAAAAAGCGCCAGATGTTTTAGCTATTCCAGTCGGAAATGCTGGTAATATTTCAGCTTATTGGAAAGGGTTTAAGGAATGGAATGAATTGCATCAAACTGGACTGCCTAGAATGCATGGTTTTGAAGCAGAAGGTGCTGCTGCTATTGTTAAGGGACAAGTGATTGCTCAACCGGAAACCATTGCAACAGCAATTCGCATCGGCAATCCTGCCAGTTGGGAATTGGCAGAAGCAGCGAGAGATGAATCAAACGGAAAAATTGATTCTGTTACAGACGATGAGATCATTGACGCGTATAAAAAGGTAGCTGCAATGGACGGTGTGTATATTGAGCCGGGGTCAGCAGCTTCGTTAGCGGGTGTGATCAAAGATAGAAAGAGCGGAGCCATTCAGGCAGGAGAAACAGTTGTATGTGTGTTCACCGGTAATGGGTTAAAAGATCCTGATACAGCAATGAATGTGACGGAGATTCCCATTGTGAAATTAGACGGTATTGAAGAAATGAGAACTCATTTAAAGGCAGGTGTTTCTAAAAATGCTGACTATTAGAGTCCCGGGTACAACCGCCAATTTAGGCCCAGGGTTCGATTCATGTGGATTAGCTTTAGATCTTTATTTGACGCTTGAAGTTGGAGAAGAGCAAAGTGAATGGCATATTGACCATCATTTAGGGGAGAAGATCCCAAAAGATAAAGAAAATTTGATCATTCAAACAGCCTTGTCCTTAGCTCCGAATCTGGTTCCAAGAAAGCTGATGATGCAAAGCGATATTCCTTCTGCTCGCGGTTTGGGCAGCAGTTCAGCAGCGATTGTAGCCGGCATAGAATTGGCAAATCAACTTGAAGAGTTAGAACTGACACCTATGGAAAAAGTGAATGTAGCAGCAGCTATTGAGGGGCATCCGGATAATGTAGCACCAGCTATCTTAGGCGATTTTGTAGTTGCGAGTCAGTTAGATAAAGAAGTATATGCAGTTAAGCATGCTTTCCCTGAAACAGGAATTTTAGCGATCGTGCCTAAAAATGAATTGCTGACTACTCAAAGCCGAGAGGTGCTGCCGAAAACAATGTCCTATTCTAAGGCGATCAAAGCTAGTGCGATCAGCAATGTTATGATCAGTGCTATTCTATCGGGCGATATCAGCTTAGCAGGGAAAATGATGGGAAAAGATTTATGGCATGAAACCTATCGAGAAAAGTTCATTCCGCAACTGAGGATGATTAGACAATGGGCAATTGAAAATGGTGCTTATGGAACTTTTTTAAGCGGTGCAGGGCCTACCGTAGTGGTGCTTGTTCCAAAAGCTAAATTGAATGAAGTGAAAAATGGATTAAGCATACAATTGACGGATATGCTGATCAAAGAAGTTAATGTATCGTCTTTAGGAATACAATTAAAAAAGTAAAAAAACAATCTTCTGCAAACTAAACTTTGCGGAAGATTGTTTTTTTGATTTTAAAGTTTGCCGACAATTTGAGTGCCATGAACTTCATTTACACCTAATTGTTCGATCACGTGTTGAGCATTTTCGTTTGTAATGCCGCCTCCAGGCAGGATGACAATACGACCATCGGCATAATCAACTAATTCTTTTAAGTGAGGCAGGGTAGTTTCAATAGGTAGATCTAATGAGCCGCCATGGGTCAAAATGCGTTGAACATCATGATCGATCAACCAATCGATGGCTTCAAATTGTCGACTAACGGGGATGGCATCAAAAGCCATATGGAACGTTACCTGCAACCCATAAGATTCTTCTAAAATCTGTTCCATCGCGTCTTCGTCCAGCCAGCTTTCCTCATTTAAACAACCTACAACAATCCCATCTAAACCTAAATTTCGTGCTTCGATAATATCATAGCCCATTATTTTTAACTCAGAATCATTGTAGATAAAATTTCCGCCGCGAGGACGAATGATTGCCATTACGGGAATAGTATGTTCTGCACAATAATCTATTGTTTCGTGCATGACTCCTTTACTGGGAGTCGTGCCGCCACTTGCTAGGTTATCACATAATTCAATTCTGTTTGCCCCTTGGGCAATGGCTTTTGCCACATACGTATAATTTTCAAGACAGACTTCTTTCAAAAACACTCCATCACTCTCCAATTTTAAAAACATTTTTTCTAGTATAACATGAAAAAATGTTTTTGGTTCTCTAATCAACACTGCATTGAATATTGTAAAAGTCTTCGTTATAATAAAACGGAGCTGGCAGACAGTAAACGATTCATTAAAATAAGAGGCAATTTCTTGATAAGTTATGAAAGACTCAAATCAAAGGATGGTAAACATGAAAATTTTAGTTCAAAAATTTGGCGGTACTTCTGTTAAAGATGAAGAGAGCCGCCTAGCAGCAGAAAAACATATTGTTCATGCGGTTTCAGCCGGGTATAAAGTAATAGTAGTTGTTTCGGCAATTGGCCGTCTAGGAGATCCTTATGCGACAGATTCTCTATTGGAATTAATTGGCGGAGCTCGGAGTTATTTAGATTTGCGTGAGAAAGATATGCTGCTTTCGGTTGGCGAAACGATTTCAGCAGCTGTCTTTACTAATGGATTGAAAAAAAATGGGTTAACCGCTGTCGGATTAACGGGACAAGATGCAGGCATCGTTACGAATGAAGAGTTTGGTAATGCTAAAGTACAACGAATTGAAACAGAACACATTTTTGCTCATTTTAAAATGAATGATGTGGTAGTGGTGACAGGTTTTCAAGGAATCAGCGAAAGTGGACATATCACAACAATTGGACGCGGCGGCAGTGATACAACCGCTGCCTTTTTAGGAGCTGCTTTTAAAGCGGAGAGTATCGATATTTTTACAGATGTTTCGGGAATGATGACTGCTGATCCTCGATTGGTTGATAAGGCCAAGTTTTTAGAAGTGGTCAGTTACCGAGAAGTAAGCAATATGGCGCATGAAGGAGCAAAAGTGATTGATCCGCGAGCTGTAGAAATTGCTATGCAATCTGGAATCCCATTGAGAATCCGCTCGACTCATCAACCGGTCACTAATACAGGCACATTAGTGACTCATATTGAAAGTCAAATTGAACATTATCGTTTGGTGACAGGTATTGCTCATGTGCCTAACTTAGTTCAATTCAACGTTCAAGCTTCTCGGAAAATACAAGAAGCGGTTTTTACTTCACTGGCTGAATTGAATATTAGTGTAGACTTTATCAATATTTTTCCTGATCATATTGTGTTTACATTGCCGCAAACAGCATTGGAAAAGGCTCAAACGATCCTGAATGAACAAGATGCTGCTTATACCCTGATTGAAAACTGTGCAAAAGTAGCGATAGTGGGAGCTGGAATAACAGGAGTACCAGGGATTATTTCTAACATGATCACGACTTTGGACAAACACAACATACCAATCTATCAATCTGCAGATAGTTATACAACTGTTTGGATTTTAGTAGCAGAAAAAGATTTGAAAGTAGCAGTAAATGCCTTGCATACTGCCTTTTTACAAAATTAGAAATAAGCTAAAAACGACTGAGTTTGATTGCTATTTTGTGGTTTTGGCGTATAATTAAACTAATAGTAAACTTGAGGAGTACTGTGCATAGTGCTCCTATTTTAATGGATAGGGAGAAAAAATGTTAAATATATTTAAACCAACGTGGATGATAGAAGCTATTTACCACCTGACACCTGAACAATTAAAAGAACAAAATATTAAAGCTGTTTTAACTGATTTAGATAATACTTTGATCGCATGGAACAATCCAGACGGAACAGAAGAACTGATTCAATGGATCAAAGTAATGGAAGAAGCGGGCATCCCTGTTGTGATTCTTTCAAATAATAATGACGAGCGCGTTAAAAGGGTTGCCAGTGCTTTAAATTTGGACTATGTAGCCAGAGCTATAAAACCCACTGTCATCGGGTTTAAAAAAGCAGAAACGAAGCTAGGTCTACCAAAAGAAGAAATTTTAATGGTTGGAGACCAGATTATGACAGATGTTTGGGGTGCCAATTTAGCAGGAATACGAACCGTATTGGTAAAGCCTATTATCAATAGTGATGCATGGAATACGAAATTAAATCGCTTTATGGAATTGCGTGTTATGAACTATTTAATCAAAAAGAACCCGGATATGAGATGGAGGAAGTCATTACATGGCGAAAGAGTTAATGAATGAAGAAGAAATACGGTGTATCGGTTGTGGAGCACTTATCCAAACAACAGATAAAGAAGCTCCAGGGTATACTCCAGAGTCAGCGTTGGAAAAAGGACTTGAGAACGGTGAGGTTTATTGCCAACGGTGTTTCAGGTTGCGTCACTATAATGAAATTCAAGATGTTCATTTAACAGATGATGATTTTTTAAAATTATTAAATGAAATCGGTACGGAAGATGCCTTAATTGTTAATGTAATTGACATTTTTGATTTTAATGGCAGTTTGATTCCTGGGTTACACCGTTTTGTGGGCAATAATCCTGTTCTTTTAGTTGGAAATAAAGTAGATTTATTGCCTAAATCATTAAAAAGAGGAAAAATGACCCAATGGTTGCGCGAACGAGCTTTTGAAGAAGGTCTGCGTCCAGAAGAAGTTATTTTGACAAGTGCTGTGAAGCCTAAAGAAATGGAAGCTTTATTAGAAACGATTGAAAAACACCGTAAAGGACGAGATGTTTTTGTGGTTGGAGTAACCAATGTTGGGAAATCAACCCTTATCAATCAAATTATAAAAATGACAGCTGGTGTGCAAAACTTAATCACGACTTCACAATTCCCAGGAACGACTTTAGATAAAATCGAAATTCCTTTAGAGGACGGCAAATTTTTAATTGATACTCCAGGCATTATTCACCGCCATCAGATGGCCCATGTTTTAGGAGATAAAGATTTAAAATTGATTGCCCCTAAAAAAGAAATAAAGCCGATGGTCTATCAACTAAACGAAGGCCAAACATTATTTTTTGGAGGGGTCGCACGGTTTGACTACTTGAAAGGTGGAAGACGCTCCTTTACAGCTTATACCTCTAATGACTTAAAAATTCATCGAACAAAGTTAGAAAATGCAGATAATTTGTATCAAAAACAAGTCGGAGAATTATTGCAGCCGCCAAGAAAAGATGAAGTAGCCGATTTTCCTGAGTTGGTTCGTTTCGAATTCACGATTAAAGAAAAATCGGATATTGTTTTTGCCGGCTTAGGCTGGGTAACAGTAAATGAGCCCGGAGCGATCGTCGCAGGTTGGGCGCCTAAAGGCATTAACGTAGTCATTCGTAAATCATTGATTTAACAAATAAAAGAATTGCTGATAGTGTGATTCAATAGGAGTAGAAAATGAAATTAACTGGAAAACAAAAACGCTTTTTAAGAAGCAAAGCACATCACTTAGATCCGATTTTTCAAATCGGAAAAAACGGCTTAAATCCGGAAGTGATTGTCCAAATTGGTGAAGCACTTGAAAAACGCGAATTGATAAAAATCAATTTATTACAAAACACAGACGAAACAGCTGATGAAGTAGCTGAAGAAATTGAAGCAGAATTAGGCTGCCATGCAGTTCAAGTCATTGGTCGCGTGATTGTTTTATTTCAGCCTTCATCACAAGAAAAGTACCAACGTATTTCAACAGAATTGCCATTAAAAAAATAAGAATAAAAAGTAAAGAAAGGTGATTATTTTGAAAAGGCAGACGGTTTCTTTTAATCAGACAGAAGTTCTTACAAACAGTATACCTGAAAGAACAGAACGAAAAAAAGTAGGTATCCTTGGAGGGACCTTTAATCCGCCGCATATCGGCCATTTGATTATTGCAGACCAAGTAGGTCAACAACTGGGGCTAGATAAAGTATGCTTTATGCCAAGTGCTAATCCGCCGCATCAAGACAAGAAGACAGCTATTGAAGCTGCTCATCGTATGAAAATGGTGGAAGCTGCTATACAAAATAATCCTTTTTTTGATATTGAAAAAAGTGAAGTCGAAAGAGGCGGAAAAAGTTATACCTACGATACTATGTTACAATTGACGAGAGCTAACCCAGATACGGACTACTATTTTATTATCGGAGGCGATATGGTAGAATATTTGCCTAAATGGTATAAAATCGAAGAGTTGTTGCAGTTAGTACAATTTGTAGGCGTGAATCGACCTGGCTACGCATTGACTACTACTTATCCCATTATTTGGGTAGATGTTCCATCAGTGAATATTAGTTCAACGTTAGTACGTAAAAAATTGGAAACGAAGTGTTCTGTTCGTTACTTAATTCCTGATGAGACATTAGCGTATATTTCTGAAAAGGGGTTATATCAAAATGATGATAAAACCAGACGAACTGATCTATAGTGGTGAGTATATCCCGTTAGATAGAAATGAATTACTTGAAAAAGTACAAGCACAAATGAGCTCAAAACGGTTCAAGCATGTATTAGGTGTCGAAAAAGCCGCTGTCGAGTTAGCTCAGCGTTATGGTGTTTCTATAGAAGCTGCTAGTATAGCAGCATTGACGCATGATTATGCAAAAGAACGCAATCCTCGCGAGATGCATGACTTGATTATCAGTGCAAATTTAGATTTAGAATTGTTACAATATGGCAGCGAGATTTGGCATGGACCTGTTGGAGCCATCTTAGTAAAAAAAGAATTGCATGTTCAAAATATAGAAATTTTAAATGCAATACGTTGCCATACAGTAGGTGCTGCTGAGATGTCTTTATTAGAACAAGTCATTTACGTTGCTGATTATATTGAAGCTGGACGTGATTTTCCAGGAGTTGAGGAAGCTAGGAAATTGGCTGCAATGGATTTAGAACAAGCTGTAGCATTTGAAACGGAACATACACTGCAACATTTAATTACGACCAAAAGAAAAATTTACCCCAAAGCAATCGAAACGTATAATGCATGGGTAGCGAAACCATAGGAGGAATATGATGTCAGAAGAAACAAGTGAAAAATTGTTAGGTTTAGTAGTAAAAGCTGGGGATGACAAACGCGCAGAAGATATTTTAGCAATGGATGTTAGAGAAATCTCGATATTAGCAGACTATTTTGTTGTGATGCACGGGAATAATGAAAAACAAGTTCAAGCGATTGCTGATGAAATCATTGATCAAGTACAAAAAGCAGGACTTGAAGTAAAAAGGGTTGAAGGCCGTGAATCTGCAAAATGGTTGTTGATTGATTTAGGCGATGTAGTCGTTCATGTTTTCCATTATTCTGAACGAGCATTTTACAATCTTGAAAAATTATGGAGTGATGCCCCATTAGTTGACATCACGAAAATGGTTTAATCAGTGATGAGTTATCAAACATTTGCTCAAATTTATGATGCGATCATGGATGAAACACTTTACGAACGTTGGGGGAACTTTGTTGACCAAGAACTTCAAAATAAGAAGCAAACCGTACTAGAATTAGCTTGCGGAACTGGAGCATTAGCCATAATGTTAAAGAAACGCGGTTATGCTGTGACAGGACTGGACTTATCAGCTAACATGTTGAGTCTAGCTAATGAACGAGCATGGTCTGAAGGCCTACAATTGCCGCTTATTGAAGGGGATATGTTAGATTTATCAGAAGTGGGGAAATACGATGCAGTAACTTGTTTTTCTGATTCTATTTGTTATATGCCGCATAAAGAAGCTGTTTTATCAGTTTTTAAAGAAGTGTATCAAACGTTGAATGATTCTGGTATGTTTCTGTTTGATGTGCATTCTCTTTATCAGATAGATGAAGTTTTTCCAGGATACATGTACAATGACCAATCAGAAGACATCAGTTTTTTGTGGAAAAGCTATAGCGGAGACAGCGAGCATTCTATCGAACATGATTTAACTTTTTTTGTGTATGAAGAAGAATCGGACAAGTATGAGCGTTTTGATGAAACGCACAAAGAACGTACTTATCCATTAGCAGTTTACTATGATATGCTGCAACAGGCAGGTTTTACTTCAATAAAAACAAGTGCTGAATTTGGTGAGACAGAAGTAAAAGATGACTCTTCCCGTTGGTTTTTTGTGTGTAAAAAATAATAACGTGTAAATCAAACGGATGAATGAACACAATAAAAACAGGAGAATCGAAATGGATTTTTCTGTTTTTTTCTCCTGAAAAGGGAATGAATTTATAAAAAGGAGGTGCGGTATGTTAACAAGAGCTTATCAATTACTTCATGAAATCTATGGCTTTAATGAATTCCGTCATGGTCAATCAGAAGTGATTGAGAAGATTTTGAATGGGCAAGATGCGTTAGCTATCATGCCTACAGGCGGCGGCAAGTCGCTTTGTTATCAAATTCCAGCATTGGTTTTTGATGGAGTAACCATTGTAATTTCTCCTTTGATCTCTTTGATGAAAGACCAGGTAGATGCTTTAACGGAATTAGGTATTTCAGCGACTTACCTAAACAGTACGCTTTCTTCAGTAGAAATGAATGAACGACTGAAGGATGCCAGTAATGGAAAATATAAACTAGTTTATGTCGCACCGGAACGTTTTCAAACTGAAGAAATTTATTATTTGATGAAGTCAGTAAAAATCTCAATGATTGCGATTGATGAAGCGCACTGTATTTCACAATGGGGGCATGATTTTAGGCCCAGTTATCTGTCTTTATGCGAGACCATTCAACGATCAGTTTATCGACCGACTATTCTTGCTTTAACTGCCACTGCTACGCCTCTTGTTTCGGATGATATTCTAGAATTATTAGGAATAGAAGAGAAAAACCGGGTAAATACAGGCTTTGTCCGTGATAATTTAGCTTTTCAAGTCGTTAAGGGACAAGAGCGGAATCGCTACTTATTAGATTATTTAACAATCAATAAAGGACAATCAGGAATTATTTATGCCAGCACCCGCAAAGAAGTTGAACGCATTTACGAATTGTTAACCTCTCATCATATTCTTGCAGGAAAATATCATGGCGGCATGAAAGAAGAAGAAAGAAGCGATTGGCAAGAGAAATTTCTTTATGATGAAGTTGCAGTTATGGTAGCTACAAATGCTTTCGGAATGGGGATCGATAAAAGCAATGTGCGTTTTGTGATCCATTACCAAATCCCAAAAAATATTGAAGCGTATTATCAAGAAGCCGGTCGTGCTGGTCGTGATGGACTCCCTAGCGATACAATATTACTGTTTTCACCACAAGATATGCAGATTCAACATTACTTTATCGAACAATCTGCAATGGATGAAGAACATAAAAAAATGGAGTATGCCAAGCTAAGAGAGATGGCACAGTATGGATCAACGCAAATGTGTCTACAGTGCTATATTGTGCATTATTTTGGAGACCAATGCGAAGAATGCGGACAGTGCAGTAATTGCTTAGATGAACGAGAAGCGATTGATATTACAACAGAGACACAAAAGGTTTTGTCGTGTGTTAAAAGGATGGGAGAAACATTTGGAAAGTCAATGGTTATGAAAGTTTTGACGGGTTCAAAAGATCAAAAAATCAAGCAATGGAATTTTGATCAACTTTCGACGTATGGTTTAATGAAAGGAACGGCCCAAAAAGAGGTTACTCAATTGATCGACTATTTGACTGCTGAAAAGTATTTAGCTCCGACTGATGGACAATATCCTCTGTTGAAATTAACTGAAAAAGGCGTAACTATCTTGAAAGGGGAAAGCAGGGTTACCCGAAAACAAGCACAACAAGCGCACAAATTAGCTATTGATGATGTCTTGTTCGATCGATTAAGAGAGATTCGTAAGGAGTTAGCCAGTGTTCAAAAAGTTCCGCCTTATGTTATTTTTTCAGATGAAACGCTAAAACAGATGTGCCAATTCTTACCACAAACAGAAAATGAACTATTGAAAATCAAAGGTGTGGGGGAAAATAAGCTGGAAAAATATGGTGCTGTATTTCTCGAAGAATTAAAAAATAGTAAAGTAACTAGTTAAATAAAGCGAGGGTAAAAATGAAAAGTTGCGGTGTAATCGTAGAGTATAATCCATTTCATAATGGACATCTTTATCATTTACAGCAGGCAAAGAAGATAACAGGAGCAGATGTGATCATTGCTGTTATGAGCGGTAATTTTTTGCAACGCGGAGAACCGGCAATTGTAGATAAGTGGACAAGAGCCCAAATGGCTTTATCTGGAGGAGCAGATCTGATCATTGAATTGCCAACTGCTTTTTGTATTCAACCTGCTGATTATTTTGCAAAAGGCGGAATTTCATTATTGCAAGCCATAGGATGTGACCAGTTATGCTTCGGAGTTGAAAGCGGCGAAGCTGAAGACTTTCAAAAATTAGCTGAATGTTTAGCTGATGAAACAGCAGAGATTGAAAAGCGATTTAAAGAGGTAAGAAACAACGGTATGACTTATGCAGCTCAAATGCAACAGATAATTGCTGACTTATTTCCCTCAAAAAATCTTGATTTAAGTATGCCGAACTCCATACTGGGTTTAGCTTATGCTAAAGAAAACGTAAAATATGCTAATCCAATGGTTTTGCATACTGTCAAAAGGTCAGGATCCGGCTATCATGAACAAGAGTTCATGCCTCAAGAAAAAATGGCTAGTGCAACAGCTATTCGGAAAACATTAAGAGAAGATACGGATCTTTTGCATGCATTGAATAGATTAAAAGAGGTTATACCTGAGACAACTGCCAAAGCATTAGACGACGCGGAGTTGGTGAGTTGGGAAACGTTTTGGCCTTATCTAAAATATCAGCTAACCATACAATCGGTCGTGGAGTTAAGGACGATCTATCAAATGAACGAAGGAATCGAATACCGGTTAAAAGAAAAAAGCAAAGAAGCAAAAAATTTCGATCATTTTATTTCATTAGTTAAAAATAAACGGTATACTTGGGTTAGATTGCAACGCTTGTGCCTTTATATTTTATTGAATGTAAAGACAGAAGAAATGATGGAAGAATTGCAATCTCCTAAAGCTGTTCACATCTTAGGCTTTAATAAAAAAGGACAAGCTTTTTTAAATCACATGAAAAAAGAGAGTAATCTGCCCTTACTTAATAATATACAGCAAAAAAATTCATCCTTATGGCAATTTGATATTAAAGCTGGCGAAGTTTATAATTTAGGCTTTTCTGCTTTAGCAAAGCCGCAAGACTTTCGTAGACAGCCTCTCAGACAAAAATAAAATTCATTCGTTTTTTTGTGAAAACGCTAATGAAAACTAGATGTTTAGGTTTTTAGGTGTAAGGTAAAATACGTTGACAAAGGTACAAGAGACTAGTATAATTACCTTTGTTGCTTTAGGAGTGATGTAAAATGAAATGGTCATTAGACGAATTGCAAAAGTACCGCTTTGAACCGCTTATTTTTTCTGAAACAGTGGATTTAAAAGAATCATTGATGAAGAGAGAAAAAGAAATATTAGACGTTTCCACCATTCATTTGGAAGGAAAGCTGAGTGTTCAAGAATTTGACATCTTGCTTCATATGGTTGTTTCATTAGATGTGACACTACCTTCTGCAAGATCATTAGAACCAGTATCAGTACCTCTATCACTAGTGGTAGATGAGATTTATGTTCCAAAACATGTAGCAGATTATACAATTGAAGAAGAAGATGGAACAGTGATTTATCTAGATAAAGATCTGATTGATTTATCTGAAGCAATTGAAGATGCTATCTTGTTGAATCTTCCAATGCAAGTATTTACTGAAGAAGAAGAAAAAGAACATAAGATGCCGAGTGGAAATGACTGGGTTGTGGTATCTGAAGAAGATTATCTTTCAGAAAAAACAGCACAAGAATCAAACAAGGTCGATCCTCGTTTTGCTGGTTTGAAAGATTTGTTTAAAGACGAATCAAATGATGAGGAGCAAGATTAGAAAACATAGCTTCTTTTCTAAGTAAACAAATTAGAAATAGAAGGAATCTTTAAGGAGGTGTAGAGAATGGCAGTACCAAAAAGAAGAACATCAAAAAGCAAGAAAAACAGACGTCGTACGCATTTTAAATTAGAAGTACCTGGTATGAACGCATGTCCAAACTGTGGCGAATTGAAAAAAAGCCATCACGTTTGTGCAGCATGTGGACATTATGACGGTAAAGAAGTAGTTAGCAAAGAAGCTTAAAGCAGCTGATTTACTTCATCCTGAGATAATAATCTAAAACTTCTTTGAGACCATGGCTCAAAGAAGTTTTTTTATATCGAGTAGGGTATTATAGTTTTTCTGCATTCAATGTCTAGCTTTCAAACCTTGCCTCCTCGTAAATCAGATAAATAAAGTAGGACCTAAAGTCTCGCTATGTGAGTTTTATACTATTCGACGTAACTAGCTAAAGCTGGAAGTCTCCTATTTTATGGGGTCAAGGCGGGCTTGCCCGCTTTTTTAAAATCAAAGATAAAATTATTAACTAGCTAAAAGGATTCCAACTATTTAAATAGTTGGAATCCTTTTTTTTTTGAGAAATTTAATCAAAAACAGGAAGTTTGAAATTAAAGATGAAAGGCTTTATGCTTAAATTAGGCGATAAATAGTTTCGTAAATTTTAAGACAGAGGAGCTGAAGGAAAATGAAAGAAAACAGATCTAAGGGCTTCAGAAGGTATCTAGTGGAGGGTGAAGAAGCCGGTTTTAATATCTCTTGGTCTGCTGTTTTTGCAGGAGTTGTGACATTTTCAGCTAGTTTGTTTACGCTTTCTTTAATTGGATCAGCTATTGGTTTTGGAACAGTCGAGCCTACATCTAATAACCCATTAGACGGGGTTGGAACAGGCTTAATCATTTGGACGATCATCGCATTTTTACTTTCCTTGATAGCTGCTGGATTTATAGCAGGAGTAACTTCACGTCGCGTCGGAGTAGTCCATGGTTTTCTAACTTGGGCAACAAGTGTATTGGTATTATTGATCATGCTTTCATATTTGACTGCCGGTGTATTTTCAGCTGTAGGCTCAGCTTTAGGTAGTGTATTCTCAGTAACTGGAAAGGGAGTAGCTACTGTTGCTTCCAGCGCAAGTGATGTCGTTTCAAGTAGTTTTGACAAAATCGTTGATAATGTAGGCGAAGTTGATACTAACGAAATGGAAAGCCAAGTTAATGATGTATTGAAAGATACAGATATCCCAGAATTACAACCAGATTACCTCAATGATCAGTTGAGTGCAGCAACAGAGGAAATTGTTCAAGCAGGAAAAGAGTTAGCAGTGAATCCTGAAAATTCAGATGAAATTATTTCTTCTACAACAGAATCTTTAAAAAATAGATCACAAAAAATTACAGATTCTGTTGACAAAGATGCTATCGCTAATGCTGTAGAGTCGAATACGGATTTAAACGAAGAAGAAGCTAAAAAGGCAACGGATAATATCTATAATGCTGCACAGTCTGCTTCTAAAGAAGCAGAAACAAAATTAAACCAAGCTTCTCAAAGTATCGAAGAAGCGCAGCAGAAAATCGATCAAACCATTGAAGAAGCTAGAGTAAAAGCAGAAGAAGCGTCAAATGCTACAGCAAAAGCTTCTATTTGGGGATTTGTTGCTTTGCTATTAGGCATGATCGTAACTTCTCTAGCTGGATTATGGGGATCGAATTTTGTGAGAAAACGTAATGAAGAAAAAATGTAAATCAATTGAATGCAATGCATGGTTAAAGTTCGATATAAGTAAAAATATAGAAAAACTATTTGTTATCTTATATAAGGGATGATGAAATTAAGGAAGAGCCTCTCTCGAAGCAGGGGGCTCTTTTTACTTTCTTTTTAAAAATCGGAAGGCGGCTCTTCATTTTGTTCTTTATAAATATTGTAAATCTGTGTCAGAATCATAGGGTTTTTAACGGTAGTATCTAGAAAATGGAGAATAGCATCAATTACTTTTGTGTCATGGTTTGCTTCTATTAAGTCTTGTATTTTGTAATTATACTCGTATAAATTATCCAACATATGATGATAGTCATCAATGAAGTCTCTAAATTTTTCCCAATCTTTTAAGGACGTTTTAGTAACGCTGTTTTTTGATGAAGATTTAAAAGATATTCTTCTTTGGTCAGCGATAAATGTTGAGCTGTTTCTTCAATATCTTGACGGTCTTTTTCTGTAAAATTGATGTCCATAACTAAATACCTACCTATTCTTTAAGATTTGTTAATTACTTCACATTAACCCATAAACTCTGTTACTCATTTTCTGGATGAGAAACAACTGGAATTAGTTTGGAAACTGGTTTAAGTTGCCTCTTATACCAATTTTTTGTAATAGCGGTGCCACTAGTTAACATAATAAAACTCTTCTGAAAAAATACAAGCCGGAACTAAAAAAAATTATTTTTTTTAATGACTGGTCTTCTTAAGCCATTAATTGAAATTGTTAGGTTGTCGAAGAAAAAAGAAAATAGCCTTTTCTATTCTCCCCCTTACTTTTTTTACTGTTTTCATCGACTTAATGGTATACAAAACGTTAAAATTAAGTTAAATTAAATAAGGAATTAACTGAAAAAAGTGAGAAAATATATTAAAATGTTACTTATGATAAAAATATCATTCATGCAGAGCTGCATGTGGAAAGGAAGGGCTGTCTTGGCTGCGTCTACTTTTACCTTTGCTACTAGTGTTCTTTATTTATTGCCAATTGTAATCTTGTTGTTATTTAACAAAAGCATCAATCGGCACTTTAGAAAACAACAATTAGAAATCAAATTACCAGATTTAATGGTACCTTATTTAATGCTTGGGATTCAAATCTTGAGCAAACAGACATTTAACTTCTCAATCTTTCCTTATTTTTTGATTTTTATTTTTAGTTTAGGCATGATCATCTTAGTGATTCTGGCTTATAAAAAAGGCGAAATTATTTACAAGCGTTTTTTTAAAACATATTGGAGATTTATTTTTTTATCTTCTATACTGACCTATTATTTTTTAGTAAGTGCGAATATTTTTAGTTTGGTTATAGCTTAATTTTTTAGCAGCAAGATGACAGTTTCTCTGACATCTTGCTATTTTTTTGTGTCTTTTTTTGGGAGCAGTCCCCACTCTGCTTTCTTCTTTTAATAGGCATAAAACGTACTGGTATTCAGCATGTATTTAATAATTTATTTTTTTGTGGAATCTTTCGATTAATTGTGGTGGAAAGTGGGGCATTGTGGTAGACTGAAAATGTCTACTAAAAGTGGGGAGGAGTATAGCTATGCTGATGGGCGAATACAAGCACAATATTGATGCAAAAGGTCGTCTAATTATGCCGGCTAAATTTCGCAGCGACTTAGGTGCGAAGTTTATCTTGACCCGTGGCTTAGATGGCTGCTTATTCGGATACCCCGAAGAAGAATGGGCTATACTCGAAGAAAAGTTGAAAAAACTTCCTCTGGCGAAAAAAGAAGCACGTGCTTTTACTAGATTCTTTTATTCAGCAGCAACAGAATGCGAACTAGATAAGCAGGGAAGAATCAATATCCCGCAAACATTGAGAGAACATGCAAAATTAGAAAAAACGTGTCACATTGTTGGAGTATCAGATCGAATTGAAATATGGAGCGAATCGAAATGGAATGAATTTTCATCAGAAGCAGAAGAGTCATTTGATGAAATAGCTGAAAATATGATTGATTTTGGTTTTTAATTAAAAAGTAACACACGGAATTTGAATAAAGGTGGGATGAGAATGGCGGAATTTAATCACAAAACAGTCTTGCTTCATGAAACAGTCGATAATCTGTCTATCCTTCCAGATGGCATCTATGTTGATTGTACATTAGGAGGGGCAGGGCATAGCGAATACTTACTTTCACAATTAAATGAAAAAGGACATCTTTATGCATTTGATCAAGACGAAAGAGCAATTGAAAATGCTAAAGTACGTTTAGCTGCTTACGTGGAAAAGGGAATGGTAACATTTATCAAATCAAATTTTCGCTTTATTAAAGAAGAGCTAAATGAACAAGGTATTTTTGAGGTAGATGGTATTTTGTATGACTTAGGAGTGTCCTCACCACAGCTGGATGAAGCGGAACGGGGTTTTAGTTATCATCAAGATGCTCCGCTTGACATGCGTATGGATACGGATGCACCTTTAACGGCTAAAGAGGTAATCAATTCTTGGTCGTATCAAGATTTAGTTCGAATTTTTTATCGTTATGGAGAAGAAAAATTTTCAAAAAGTATTGCCCGTAAAATAGAAGCTGCTCGCGAATTAAAGACAATTGAAACGACGAATGAATTAGTTGATATCATTAAAGAGGGTATTCCTGCTCCAGCTAGGAGAAAAGGCGGACATCCGGCAAAACGTGTGTTTCAAGCTGTTCGGATTGCTGTGAACGACGAACTGTCTGCTGTAGAAGATTCTTTAGAAGCTGCTATCAGTTTATTGAAAGTCGGGGGAAGAATAAGTGCTATAACTTTCCATTCATTGGAAGATCGTATTGTAAAGTCGATTTTTCGAGAACATGCACAAGGTCCAGAATTGCCGCCAGGATTGCCGGTTATCCCTGATGACTATTTACCCGAATTGAAACTGATCACGCGAAAACCCATTGTACCTAATGAAGAAGAATTAGACATCAATAATCGTGCTCGAAGTGCGAAGCTGAGAGTCGCAGAAAAACAAAGAAAATAAAAACTTGTAGAGTAAGGTTAGAAAGGAAGTTATCTAAATGCCGTTGAATAACAACTTAGCTAGAAATCTAGAAGTGGAACTGCCGCTACAATCGCCAGTTGCTGTGCCGAAAGAAACACCTATACATACCCCTCTTCCCAGAAAGTCTGGAATAACTAAAGTTGAAAAACTACTTTGTGGTGCATTGTTGTCTATTGTATTTGCGTTAATTGCAATAAGTATCTCGCTGGAAATAAGTATTGCCAGCACAAACCGTGCATTACAAGACACGAACTCTTCTATTGCAACGATTACTACTATAAATGACAATTTGGAACAGGAAGTTCAAGAATTATCTCGTTATGATCGTGTTTATAAAATTGCGAATAGCCAAGGGTTAAAAATGAATGAAGCAAATGTAAGGAATGTTACTAAATGACAAATAAAAACCCTTTAAAAAACAGAAAAAAAATAGCAATCTTGCTTTTTTTTGGTACCTTGTTTTTATTTTTGGTATTTGTAGGACGTTTTACTTATATCATGGTAAGAGGAGAAATTAACGGGGAAAACTTGTCTCAAAATGTTAATAACCTTTATACAAGAAGTAGCGTACTAGAAGCAAACAGAGGAGCCATTTATGATGTAGGCGGAAATCCGATTGCTGTGGATGCTACTTCTTATTCATTAATCGCAGTTTTAACAGATAAATGGTCAAATAACCCTAAAGATCCTCAATATGTGGTAGATAAACAAAAAACAGCTGCTGCTTTAGCAAAGCATATTGCCATGAGCGAGGCGGACATCTTAAAAAGGCTGAATCAAAAAGATCTAGCACAAGTAGAGTTTGGTTCGGCTGGGAAAAAATTATCTTACGATATAAAAACAGCTATTGAAGAAGAAAAATTACCGGGTATTATCTTTGAAGAAACGCCTACTCGTCTTTATCCAAATGGTATTTTTGCTTCACATCTAGTAGGATATGCGGAACTGCCAACGGATAAAGATGGAGAAACTAAAGAAACGACATCCCGTACTGATTTAAAAGGATTAATGGGTGTGGAACAAGCTTATAATGATGTGTTAACGGGTACAGATGGATCAATGAAATACCAAAAAGATAGTTTTGGTTATGTTTTGCCTAATTCTTCTGTTGAAACTACAGAACCGGTAGATGGAAAAGATATTTATCTGACGCTTGATAAAAGAATGCAAGTGTATTTGGAAAGTGTTATGACTGAAGTAAATGAAAAATACAAGCCGGTAGAGATGACTGCAACTTTAATGAATCCGGAAACTGGGGCAATTATTGCTGCTTCACAACGACCGTCTTTTAATGGAACTACAAAAGATGGAATTGGCGACTTATGGCAAAACTTGTTAGTTGAAAATACTTTTGAGCCAGGTTCAACCATGAAAGTTTTAACGCTGGCTGCTGCCATCAATGAGGGCGTATTTAACCCAAACGAAACCTATATGTCGGGCTCAAAAAAAGTAGAAGGCGGGATAGTAACCGACCATAATGTAAATGGATGGGGACAAATCAGCTTTTTAGAAGGTCTCGAGCGTTCGAGTAACGTAGGATTCGTTAACCTAATGGAAAAAATGGGAGAAGATGATTGGAAGAAGTATATGGATGAATTTGGAATCGGGAAAACAACTAATTCAGGTCTTCCAAATGAACAAGAAGGATCTAATCCATATAAATGGCCTTTGGAAAAAGCGAACACTTCCTTTGGACAAGGAGTAACAGTTACCGTTTTTCAAATGATGCAGGCTTACTCTGCTATCGCGAATGAAGGCAAAATGATGAAGCCGCAATACATCAGCAAAATCGTCGATCCGACAACTGGAGATGAGACAGTTATCAAACCAGAAGTGGTCAATGAACCTATTTCTAAGGAAACGGCCGACCAAGCATTGAATTATTTAAAAGAAGTCGTTTATAGCAAAAATGGTACTGGTCAAGGCTACCAGATTGATGGTTATGAGATTGCTGCAAAAACGGGGACTGCGCAAATTGTCAATCCTGAAAGTAAAAAATACTATAGCGGAGGAAATAATTATATCTTCTCTGTAGTAGGAATGGCACCGGCTGATGATCCAAAAGTTGTTTTATACGTGACCGTACAGCAGCCAACTATAACTGATCCTTCCTTGGTGGGTGGCGATGTAGTGCAAGCTATTTTTAATCCGGTTATGAAACGGGCGCTTGAATATCAACATTTAACTGATGAATCTGAATCAGAGGATACAAACCAAGTAGAAATGCCAAAAGTAACAGGTGTATCTAAAGAAGAAGCGTTAAAACAATTAGAAGAGACTAAGTTAGATGTGACCGTTATTGGAAATGGTGATACAATAGTACAACAATTACCGCTTCCTGATAAAATGACTATTAAAAATCAGCGGATTATGTTAATGACAAATGGGGCAATGACGATGCCTGATATGACAGGATGGTCAAAAAACGATGCATTGAAAGTAGCTGAAATTACAGGGATTGAATTTACATTTAATGGAGAAGGTTATGTCGTTGATCAGAGTTTGGCCCCACAAGCTAATATGCAAAGTGAAGAAAAAATTGATGTGACATTAGCCTCTCCTCAAGAATAGAAAAGGTGGAAAACATGAAAGCAACTGAATTAATCGCACCACTTATTGTAAAAAGTACTTCATTGCCGATTCCACAAGAATTGACAATTAGTAAAGTGACACAAGATACACGAGAAATAGAACCAGACTCTGCCTTTATCTGTATAGCAGGTGCTATTCGTAATGGACATGACCTAGCGGGAGAAGCCGTTGAAAAGGGAGCAGTACTGGTTATTGCAAGTGAAAAAATCGAAGTAGCTATACCTGTAGTCTATGTTTCAAATACGGAAAAAGCGATGGCTGTATTGGCAAGTCATTTTTATCAACAGCCAAGTCAAGAACTGCGTGTAATAGGAGTTACAGGAACAAATGGAAAAACAACGGTTACTCACTTATTAGACCAAATTTTTCGAGATCATCAAGAAACGACAGGAGTCATTGGAACCATGTACCGTCGTATAGGCGACAAAATACATGAAACAAAAAATACGACTCCAGATAGTCTTACATTACAAAAAACATTAAGAGAAATGAAAAAAGCCGGAGTCACTACTTGTTCAATGGAAGTATCCTCACATGCATTAGTACAGGGACGTGTTTGGGGAACAGATTTCGATATCGCTGTTTTCACCAACTTAAGCCAAGATCATTTAGAATATCATCATACAATGGAAGAATATGCACACGCTAAAGAATTATTGTTTTCACAATTAGGCAATGGTTATCAAGCTGAAGAACCTAAATATGCCGTTTTAAATTTTGATGACCCAGTTGGCAGAAGTTATCAAAATAAGACAGCGGCTCAGGTTTATTCTTATGGTATTGATCAACCAGCAGATTTTAGAGCGTCTGATTTAAAAATAACCAATAAAGGCACTAGTTTTACATTGGTTTTTAAAGAAGAAGAATATCCAGTCCAAATGAAAATGATTGGGAAGTTTAATGTTTCAAATTCTTTAGCAGCTATTGCCGCTGCTTATGCTTCAGGATTGGCATTGCCAAGTATCCTCACTTCTATAGCAAAAATCGAAGGGGTCAGAGGAAGATTTGAAGTAGTGCAGGGAGAACAAGACTTTGCTATCATTGTGGATTATGCTCATACTCCTGATGGCCTGTTAAATGTTTTGAACGCTGTGAATGAAATAAAAGAGGGAGAGGTTTACTGTGTAGTAGGTTGCGGCGGAGACCGTGATCGGACTAAACGCCCCATTATGGCTGACGTAGCTTATACGCATGCAGATCATGCTATCTTTACATCGGATAATCCGCGTACTGAAGATCCGCAGGCTATTCTAAATGAAATGGTAGTTGACTTGGAAGAAGGTACATATCAAATGATACCGGATCGCAGAGTTGCCATTCAGACTGCTGTTGAACAGGCAACCAGCAAAGATATTATTATCATTGCGGGTAAAGGACATGAAGATTATCAAATCATAGGAACAGAAAAGCATCATTTTGATGATGTAGAAGAAGCCAGACAAGCGGTTAAATTAAAAAACAAAGAATTTTAGGAGCGATTAAACATGCATTGGACAGAAATGTTATTGCCATGGGTCAGTAGTTTTGCTTTGACTATCATGGCAATGCCAATTGTCATTGGCTACTTTAGAACAAAACAATTAGGACAAACAACAAGAGATGAAGGACCAAAATGGCATGAGGTTAAATCAGGTACGCCTACGATGGGAGGAGTCGTTTTTCTCATTGCAACAGCTATCTCTAGCATTTGGACAGGGATATGGCAACAAAGTTTCACTGTCAGTTTAGGTTTATTGCTGTTTATCACATTGCTTTATGGAATACTCGGTTTTTTAGATGATTTTATTAAGATTTTTAAAAAACGTAATTTAGGTTTAACGTCTAAACAAAAATTAATTGGACAACTAGTTGGCGGCGTTCTATTTTTTATTGTGTATCTAATGAACGGATTTTCAACTGACTTAGCTCTTCCTTTCTTTGGAAATGTTCACTTTGGCTGGTTGTATGGAATCTTTCTACTGTTTTGGCTGGTTGGTTTTTCTAATGCCGTTAACTTAACGGATGGCTTGGATGGACTAGTGGCTGGGACAGCGACAATTGCCTATAGTGCTTACGCTATTATTGCTTGGCAACAAGGCCAAACAGATGTATTGATTTTTTGTTTAACCGTCAGCGGCGGATTGGTTGGGTTCTTCTTTTTTAATAAAAAACCAGCAAAAATCTTTATGGGGGATGTTGGCTCATTAGCTTTAGGTGGCGGGTTAGCTGCTACCTCTATTTTATTGAAGCAAGAATGGTCTTTGCTGTTGATTGGGCTTATCTTCGTAATCGAAACAGCAAGTGTCATGATTCAAGTGACATCCTTTAAACTAACTGGAAAACGGGTTTTCAAAATGAGTCCTATTCACCATCATTTCGAAATGAGTGGTTGGAGTGAATGGCGGGTAGTAGGAACGTTTTGGTTTATCGGTTTGATTACAGCTAGTTTATGTTTATGGATAATTCTTTAGATAAAAATAGGTAAGAGGAAATGGCTAATTAGCTAGTTATTGCCGCTTTTCTTAGTTTGAAAATAGTCCAGTTAGAAAGAGGTTTAGCAATGAAGAAAATTAAACGTTATGAAAATACAAAAGTTTTAGTTTTAGGTTTGGCTTTAAGCGGTGTTAATGCTGCCAAATTGCTTCATTCATTAGGTGCTTTAGTAACAGTGAATGATTACAAAAGCTTTGATGAAAATCCGGAGGCTCAAGAATTATTAGAATCCGGCATTCGTGTAGTAACTGGCGGACATCCTGTTGAACTATTAGATGAGGATTTTGAATGGATCGTTAAGAATCCGGGAATTATGTATAATAATCCTATCATTGTTCGTGCGTTGGAAAAACAAATACCTGTTATTACAGAAGTAGAACTAGCTTATGAAGTTGCTGAGAGCATGCTGATTGGTGTAACGGGAACTAATGGGAAAACGACGACAACTACCATGATAGCTGAGTTGTTGAATATGAACCGGGAAAATGGCCATGCCTATGTAGCAGGCAATATTGGGACTCCAGCCAGTCTAGTAGCGCAACAGGCAACAGTTGACGATGAAACCATAATGGAGCTTTCTAGTTTTCAATTGATGGGAATCACAGAAATGAAACCTCATATTGCAGTTATTACGAATATTTATTCTGCTCATTTGGATTACCATGGAACAAGAGAAGAATATGTCGCAGCCAAAATGCGAATCACTGAAAACCAAACTGCTGCTGACTACCTAGTTGTTAATTGGGATCAACCAGAACTGAGAGAATTGGCTAAAAGTAGTCAAGCTCAAATTATTCCGTTTTCTCGACTTGAACGCGTAAACAATGGGGTGTATTTAGAAAATGAAGTGATTTTTTACCGAGATGAGCCTGTGATGAACACAGCCTCTATTTTAGTTCCAGGAGATCACAATGTTGAAAATGCAATGGCTGCTATAGCAGTCGCTAAATTGCTCAACCAAGAAAATGGAGCCATACGTGAATGCCTGCAACAATTTTCTGGAGTAAAACATCGGACTCAATTTGTGAGAGAATACCAGCAAAGACGTTTCTATAATGATTCAAAAGCAACAAATAATTTAGCAACAAAGAACGCTTTAAAGGGTTTTGATGTTCCGGTTATTCTGCTAGCGGGCGGTTTAGATCGCGGAAACGATTTTGATGAGTTGATACCCGAATTAAAAAGAGTTAAAGCGTTAGTTTTGTTTGGCGAAACAGCTGCAAAATTGGCAGAAACAGGAAAAAAAGCGGGTGTCCAACAAATCGAATTCGTGCAAAACGTAGAAGCAGCTGTTCCGGTCGCTTTTGAAATAAGCGAGCCAGGAGAAGTGATTCTGTTATCGCCTGCTTGTGCAAGCTGGGATCAATACCGAAGTTTTGAAGTTCGGGGCGATGCCTTTATTCAATCGATTAGTCAGTTAATTGCTAAAGAAGAAGAGGAGGAGTAGGCCCACAAAATGGCCTTACATAAAAATGAAAATTTTATTATCCGGCGGCGGCACAGGAGGGCATATCTATCCAGCCTTAGCCCTGATTAGAAGACTGCAAGCTCTAGATCCTTCTGTTGAGATTCTTTATATAGGAACTGAAAAAGGATTAGAAAGTCGAATTGTTCGAAATGCAGGTATTGCGTTTGAATCTGTTGAAATACAAGGTTTTAAACGTTCGCTTTCGATCAGTAATGTTAAAACAATTCAGTTATTTATTAAAAGCATACAAAAATCTAAAAAAATCGTTAAAGCATTTCAGCCTGATGTTGTTATCGGCACTGGCGGCTATGTTTGTGCTCCAGTTGTTTATGCCGCATCAAAACTAGGTATACCAACTATCATTCATGAACAAAACAGCGTGGCAGGCGTAACCAATAAATTCTTAGCACGTTATGTAACAAAAATAGCGGTTTGCTTTGAAGAAGCGCGTGCAGAATTTGGAAAATATGCTGAAAAAGTTGTGTACACCGGAAACCCGAGAGCACAAGAAGTTGTAGGAATAAAACCTTCTGCTATTTTGGAAGAATATCAGTTAGATGCTATTCGACCTACAGTCTTGATTTTTGGCGGAAGCCGAGGAGCGAGAAGCCTAAACGAGGCTTTTTTAGAAGCTTTGCCCATATTAGCGACTAAAGATTACCAATTGTTATTTGCTACAGGTGAAATTCATTATGAAAAAATTAAAGAGCAAGTACAGACTCATTTAGCAAAAACACATTCAATAGCAGTTGTGCCCTATATCGAAAATATGCCTGAAGTTTTTGCAAATGTAGAATTAGTTGTTTCAAGAAGTGGAGCAACTACATTAGCCGAATTAACCGCTTTAGGATTGCCAAGCATTTTAATTCCAAGCCCTTATGTAACCAATGACCACCAAACCAGAAATGCTGAAAGTCTTACTAAACGTGGTGCAGCGAAAATGATTGCTGAAAAAGAATTAAATGGAGTCAGTTTAACGCAAGCGATTGATGAATTGATGCTGCATGAAGATGTTCGTAAAGCGATGGCGGCTGAAGCCAAAAAATTAGGATTGCCAAAAGCAGCGGATCATCTTATTCAAATTATGCAAGAAATTACTCATTAATAACAGTACGAGGAGGATTAGCGCATGGCAGATGAACGGAAAACCTTTAATAAGAAGAAAAAATTGCCTGCGCAATTATCTTCTGTTGGAAAAGAAAACGAATCTTTAAAGAAAAACAACTACAAAAGAGCGGGACAATCCGAAGGAAAAGATTATTCTTTGGAAGATAAACTTCCAAAATTAAAAGAGAAGCGACGAAAAAAGATGTATCGCCGCTTGGTTTCGCTACTTTTTTTATTTTCATTTGCAATTTTGATAGTCGTGTATTTTATTACACCTTTAAGTAAAGTTGACCAAGTTTCTGTTTCGGGAACCAAAGAAGTTACCGATCAAGCTGTTATTGATGCCAGTCAGATACGTTCTGGAGATTCATTATGGGAAACTTTTTTTTCGAGAAATAAAATAGAAACAACTGTAAAAAAACAATTGCCTCAAGTGAAATCAATGAAACTAAAATTTAATAGCATAAATTCTTACGAATTAGTGGTTTCAGAATATAAGACCGTAGCCTACTTGGAAAAAGGGGACGAGTACTACAATATTCTTTCAAATGGAAAAATTGTAAACGAAAGTAGAAAAATATCCATTGGCAATCCGCCAATTTTCGTTAATTTTAAAGAAGGAAAAGCACTCAATAAGATGCTGGAACAATATCAAGTGTTGAACGAGAACATTCATAACAGTATCTCTGAAATTGAATATACCCCGAGCAAAACAGATGATTATTTAATCACACTTTATATGAATGATGGCAATCAAGTAGTGGCTTCCATTCTGTCTTTTGCGGAAAAAATGGTCTATTACCCTGATATAGTGGAAAAAATAGGGGAAGAAAAAGGGGTTATCAATATTGAAGTAGGTATTTATTTCATGCCTTTTGAATCAGAATCTCCAAAAGAAAATACAGAATCAGCAAATAATAAAGAATAATATCAAAACTAAGAAATAAAAAGCCCGATAATAATAGAGAAATTCTATTAAAAGCTTCGTAAATTGAGAACTGATATGGTAAAATTAAACATGTCTATGGTAAAGAAGAAGGACAAATATAAAATTTAAACTGAAAATGAAGCATAAGGAGGTTTCAATGAATGAGAAATACAGGAATGTACGTAAGTCTGGATATTGGAACCACTTCAATAAAAGTAGTTGTTGCTGAATTTATTAATGGTGAAATGAATATTATTGGAGTAGGAAATGAAAAATCAGAAGGCCTGAGTCGCGGCATTATAATAGATATTGACAAAACAGTTGACTCAATCAATAAAGCCATTAAACAAGCTGAACAAAAGGCAAACGTGGACATCCGTAATGTTGTTGTGGGTATTCCAAGCAACAATATTGAAATAGAACCGTGCCATGGCATGATTGCTGTCGCAGGAGACAACCATGAAATCACTGAAGAAGATGTAGAAAGTGTTCTAGCAGCTGCTATGGTAAAATCGGTACCGCCTGAACGTGAAATCCTTGCTGTTTTCCCGGAAGAATTCTTAGTAGATGGATTCGATGGAATAAAAGATCCACGGGGGATGATCGGTGTTCGATTAGAAATGCACGCAACGATGATCACTGGGCCGAAAACCATTCTTCATAATACAAAAAGATGTGTTGAAAAAGCAGGATTGCATATTCAAGATATCGTTCTCCAGCCGTTAGCAGCAAGCAGCATAGCGATGACAGACGGAGAACGCGATTTCGGCACTATTTTAATTGATATGGGAGGCGGTCAAACCACCGTATCGGTTATGCACGATAATCAATTGAAATTTGCATATGTTAATCAAGAAGGCGGAGAATATGTAACAAAAGATATTTCTGTTGTTTTAAATACGTCACTTGAAAGTGCTGAAAGAATCAAACGCGATTATGGATATGCTTTGCCAGAAGAAACTTCTCCGGATGAAGAGTTTCCAGTAGATGTTGTTGGACAAAGCAAGCCTATAAAAGTAGACGAACAATACCTATCAGAAATTATCGAAGCCCGCTTAGTTCAAATTTTTGAAAAAATAAAAAAAGAATTAGATTTTATTGAAGCTCGTGACTTGCCAGGAGGCATTATATTGACAGGCGGAGCTGCCGCATTACCGGGAGTCGTTGATTTAGCAGAAGATATCTTTGAAATCAATGTTAAACTATATATTCCTGATCAAATGGGGATGCGGTACCCAACTTTTACAACAGGTATTGGATTAGTTCATTATGAAGCACATTTAGATGAAATCAACCAAATTGTAAAAGGACATTCTGTTACTAAAAACCAGCAGATTGAAGCTGGTTCGGCTCATGATTCGCATCTAACAGATTTAGATTATGATAAAAATCAAGTTGAAGCAGCGGATGAACCAAAGAAAACAGCCAAAAGAAAAGAAGATACATTCTCATACAAAGCCAAAAGCTTCTTTTCTAATTTTTTCGATTAATACCACTAAAAAGTGCAAGTAGGAGGAAATAGAATGGAATTAGAGTTCGATACAAATCCAGCTAATGGGGCAATAATTAAAGTGATCGGTGTGGGCGGAGCGGGAAACAATGCCGTCAACCGTATGATTGATGAAGGTGTTAAAGGTGTAGAGTTTATCGTAGCCAATACAGATATTCAAGCACTTGCAGGATCAAATGCAGAAGTGAAAATCCAATTAGGACCAAAATTAACACGTGGTTTAGGCGCAGGTGCAAATCCAGAAATTGGACGTAAAGCTGCAGAAGAAAGCGAAGAACAAATTGCTGAAGCTTTGCGTGGTGCCGATATGATTTTTGTAACGGCTGGTATGGGCGGAGGAACTGGTACTGGTGCAGCAGCTATTGTGGCTCGTATCGCAAAAGAGCAAGGTGCTTTAACAGTAGGAGTTATTACGCGTCCGTTTACTTTTGAAGGTCCGAAACGTGGTCGTTTTGCAGCTGAAGGTGTTGCTCAAATGAAAGAGCACGTTGATACACTGGTTATTATCTCTAATAACCGCTTATTGGAAATTGTTGATAAAAAGACGCCAATGTTGGAAGCTTTTCATGAAGCAGACAATGTATTACGTCAAGGGGTACAAGGAATCTCTGATTTGATCACTGCTCCAGGATACGTAAACTTAGATTTTGCAGATGTTAAAACGGTTATGGAAAATCAAGGTTCTGCATTGATGGGAATTGGAATGGCTAGTGGTGAAAATAGAACAGCAGAAGCTACTAAAAAAGCTATTTCGTCTCCACTATTAGAAGTATCTATTGATGGAGCGGAATCGGTTTTATTAAATATTACCGGCGGATCTGATTTGACTTTATTCGAAGCGCAAGATGCTTCAGATATTGTTTCTTCAGCTTCTACAACAGAAGTAAACATTATTTTTGGAACATCCATTAATGAAAATCTAGGTGACGAAGTTATAGTAACGGTCATTGCTACTGGTATTGATACTACAAAAACAAAAGAAGGCCGTACACAAACTACTGGCCGCAATCGCAGTTCAGAAGGAAACGAATCTCAAAGAAGAAAAAATTCGGGATCAGCTGCACAACCACATGCTTCAAAAGATCCTTTTGGCGATTGGGATATCCGCCGCGAGCCTAATGTCCGCGATCAACATATTCCTAATAACCAAAATGATTCAACTTTTGAAAAAGACAAGCCAGAATTTGATGTTTTCAAACGTGAAGAAAATCAAGAAAGAACACAGAGTAACGAGGATGATAATCTAGATACTCCACCATTCTTTAGAAGACGTCGTAAATAACAGTATGGTAAATGTTCATGAAAATGTTCTTCAGTTTGAAAAAAAATTAAACGAGTCGCTTGAAAAAGCACATCGCGAAAGATCAAGTGTGGAAGTCGTTGCTGTTACTAAAAATGTTTCTGCTGAATTAACAAAAGCGATCCTTCAAGAAGGTTTTCACCAATTAGCCGAAAACCGGCCTGAAGGATTAATCGAAAAACAAGAAATAATTGGTAAAGAAAAAATTACGTGGCACTTTATTGGGAATTTGCAGACTAGAAAAGTGAAAAGTGTAATCAATCAGATTGATTACTTACATTCATTGGATCGTCTATCGTTAGCAAAGGAAATCGAAAAAAGAGCTGAAACAATTATTTCTTGTTTTCTCCAAGTAAACGTAAGCGGGGAAATGTCAAAAAGCGGGATAAAGCCAGATGAGATAGAAGAGTTTATTCAGCAGCTAGCTGACTACCCTAAAATTAAAATCATTGGTTTGATGACAATGGCGCCATTAACAGATGATAAAACCAGAATACGTCATATTTTTGCAACGTTAAAAGAATACCAACAGAAAATAGCAGAAAAAGCTTTAAGTTATGCTCCATGTACGGAACTTAGCATGGGGATGAGCGGAGACTTTCAAATCGCTGTCGAAGAAGGAGCAACGTTTATCAGAGTAGGAACAACGTTGTTTAAAGAGTAGCATAAAGGGTTAGAAAAATTTGCTTGATTGAGGAGAGGATTAAAATGGGAATGATGAATAATTTTAATCGTTTTTTTGGTTTAGATGAAGAGGAAGAAATAAACGACAACGAGATGAACCCTTCGAAAGAAACAGGCATCCCTGTTTCTTCTAAATCTAATAAGCAACGAAATATTGATGCAACAGCGGCTCCCATAATCAATACAAGACGTGAGCAGGCTAAAAGTAATAAGGTTGTATCAATTAATCAGCACCCTACACAACAACAGTCTAAAATAACCATTTTTGAACCACGGGTTTATTCAGAAGTACAAGAAATTGCAAATATCTTGTTAAATGATCAATCAGTCGTTTTAAATTTTGTCCGTATGGATGAAGAACAGGCAAAGAGAATTGTAGACTTTTTGACCGGGACGGTTTATGCATTAGATGGAGACATCCAACGTATAGGAAATGAAATCTTTTTATGCACTCCAAAAAATGTCAGCATTGATGGAGCATTAACAGATATAATGAGAGAAAAAGATTTATATTAGAAAAGAGGAATAGCCTAAAAGTGTTTACTATTATTTCTGGTTTATATGTGATTCTAACAAAATTAATTCAAATTTATTCGACGCTCCTTGTTATATATATTTTGATGTCTTGGCTTCCTGGAGCTTATCAATCTAAATTTGGTCAAATCTTGACTCGTATTTGCGAACCTTATTTAGGTTTTTTTAGGAGAATCATTCCACCAATCGGAATGATCAGTGTTTCAGGAATTGTGGGTATCTTTGTATTGAACTTAGCACAAAGAGGATTGTATTCTCTCTTTCAAATAATATTGAGATTATTGATGGGCTTTTGAACAAGGAGGTTTTCTGATGATAGAGAATGTTTACCAACACTTTAGAAAAGAAGAACGTCCTTTTATTGATCAAGTGACCGATTGGGTACAAGAATGTGAAGACCAGTACACCCCTTATCTCACCAATTTTTTAGACCCAAGACAAGTATATATACTTGAGACAATCGTAGGAAAAAGAAGCGGTATAAAAATCTATTCATTCGGCGGCTATGAAGCCGCTGAACGAATTAGAGTGTATATCTGTCCTGAGTATTTTATACCGAAACAAGATGATTTTGATATTGCATTATTTGAAATCCGTTATCCTGTTAAATTTGCCAAATTATCACATGGAAAAGTGTTGGGGACCTTGTTATCAACTGGCCTGAAAAGAAACCATTTTGGCGATATTATATCCGACGGAGAAAGATGGCAATTTTTTATAGAGAATAATATGAAGAATTTTATTGGAAACCAAATAGAAAAAATAGGAAATGTTTCTATACGGATGGAAGAAAAAACATATCTTGATATTTTAGTACCTATTGACAGTTGGACAATTGTTCAAGAAACAGTTTCTTCTATGCGTTTAGATACGGTTATTGCTAGTCTATTTAAAATATCCCGGCAAAGAGCAAAACAAATGATTGAATCAGGTAAAATCAAATTAAATTGGGCAGAACTAACGCGGCCAGATTTTGAATTGGGTTTATTAGATATTGTTTCAGTGCGGGGCTTTGGAAGATTGCAAGTAAAAGAAATTGCAGGAAAAACTAAAAAAGACAAATGGCGCGTACAATTCGGTATACTGCATAAGTAAATGTATGAGTCATTTTCAGCAACAACTTGTAAAAAAATAAGATAATGGAGGTGTCTTCAATGGTGTTAACTCCTTTAGATATACATAATAAAGAGTTCCCTGTCAAGATGCGTGGTTATGATCAAGATGAAGTGAATGATTATTTGGATCAAATTATTAAAGACTATGAAATGGTTCTTAAAGAAAATCGTGAATTAGAAAAAAATCTAAAATTTTCTGAAGAAAAAGTAACTCATTATAATAATTTGCAAGATGCGTTAAATAAGTCTATAATTGTAGCTCAAGATGCTGCAGATCGCTTGAAAGAAAATGCTGCAAAAGAAGCAGAATTGATCAGGTTAGAAGCTGAGAAAAATGCTGATCGCTTGTTGGATGAAGCTGTCGTTAAAGCAAAAAAGATTACAACTGAGACCGATGAATTGAGAAAACAAAGCAGAGTCTTTAAACAACGGTTACAACTGATGATCGAATCTCAATTAGAAATGGTTAAAAACGAAGAATGGGAAGACATTTTAAAACCTTCACAAGATGAAGCTTTGGCGATCCCTACATTAAAAGAGATGCTTTCTAGTTTAGAACAAAAAGAAGGCCATGAAGAAAATGAACAGTTAATCGAAGAAGAACGAGAAGAAACAACGACTGCTCAAGAAAATGCTACTGATTCTGCAGCTGAAGAACAACCTACAGAAGGTACAATGCCTGCAATAGAATTACCAAACGCGTAAAACAATGATTGGAACAGAAAACAATAAAAAACTTTTTAGCGAGTTAGAAAATGGTGGAAGTCTAACAGTCCCTTTTATTGTAAGATCCTCCAAGAGTGCTAATTTGAAAGATGGAGTAAAATTAGCCGGGTAATGACCGTTATCCATTACTTGAGAGAAAATAGGTTGCTATTTTCTAAACTTGGGTGGTACCACGAAAAACTTCGTCCCTTTTTAGGGGCGGAGTTTTTTTGGTGCGCCCGGCATGGGTGATAACTTGGTGGTGAAAGTCCACTACAGGCTTTGCAGTAGGAACTGTTAGCGAATAGCAAGGGTGTCCCCCGTGAGGAGGAATCTGAAGGAAGCTGGACGCAAACACTCGCACTGACGAACAGAAATCTCATACAAGGCTGACTGGAGATGGACGAGCTTGCCAAATAAAGTGAAGTCCTATACTGCACGAATCTCCTACAGTAAATGAGGCAGTGACATGAGTGGAAGGTTATCATTCTTACCCGGGGAGGTCTCACTAGCGGCAAACACCGTAGTAACAACGAATAGTGAGAAGTCAGCAGATGCCATAGTAGGAGAACGCCGTTCTCTGAAGGGCAGAACAATAATAATCTTGAAGAAACAAGGAGGTGAAGTCACTACAAAATCGCAGAAAACATCGTGGTAAAGACCGAAAAGATGGCTTCTTACAAAGGGACAAGCTGGAAGCGAAAGAGTATGTAAGAGCGCGTAGTAGTGACAGCATGGAGATGAAAGAACAAGATGGTATCACGGTCGAAGAGCTAGAGGACCATATGAAGAAATATTACCCAACGTTAGTACAGAAACTAAAGGACGGTACGTATAAACCTCAACCTGTTCGAAGAGTGCCCATACCAAAACCAGATGGTTCTAAACGTTATTTAGGTATTCCAAGTGTACTTGATAGAGTTGTTCAACAAGCTATTTTGCAAGTTATCGACCCAATGATTGACCCCTATTTTTCAAATAATAGTTTTGGTTTCCGTAAAGGTAAAAGTGCCCATCAAGCCATACAAAAAGCGGAAGAATATTATGAAGAAGGGTATAGAATAGTGGTCGATTGCGATTTGAAAAGTTATTTCGATACCATCCACCATCAAAAGCTTAGAGCCTATTTAGAAGAATTTATCCAAGATAAAGTTGTATTAAAGTTAATCTGGAAATTTCTTCGCTCTGGGATATTAGATAAAGATATCTATATCGAAACAGATAAGGGGGCACCGCAAGGTGGCCCACTGTCACCTTTACTCGCAAATGTATATCTAAACCAACTAGATCGAGAACTAGAAAGAAGAGGGCATAAATTTATTCGTTACGCGGATGATTTCGTTATCTATGTTAAAAGTCAGCGTGCTGGTGAAAGAGTCATGGAGAGTGTTACTGAGTATATAGAAAAAGATTTACGACTAACAGTAAATCAAAAGAAAAGCAAGGTGACCACTCCAACAAAAGCGAAGTTTTTAGGATTCCATATTATGAACCACATGGGAAAGTTGGATGCCGACCTGCTAAGTCGGCACAACGAAGATTCAAAGACAAACTTCAAAAACTAACTAGTCGTAAACGACCAGGAACTTTCCTGAACATTGTAAAAGAGATTAATCAAGTTACCGTTGGTTGGATTAATTATTATGGTATCAGTTATATGAAAACCTTTATAGCAGAAACACAATCCTGGTTAAACCACAGGCTTCGGCAACTTATCTGGAAACGATGGAAGAAAGTTAAAACACGTTATACTATGTTAAAAAGATATGGTATCCAACATGATGACGCATTAAAATTAGCTGCTTCTCGAAAAGGGTACTGGAGAACATCCAAAAACCACATTATTCATACAGCTATAACAAAAGACAGACTCATAAAGTGGGGATTAAAAGATTTATCCCAACTGTATGCGTCTGCCCAAACAAGATACTCAAGTTATTGAACCGCCGTATACCGAACGGTACGTACGGTGGTGTGAGAGGTCGGAACCGTAAGGTTCCTCCTACTCGTTTGTAAGAAAGTTGCAATTTTTTAAAGGAAGCAGTACGCTAATAAATACTGAATAGAGAAAAAATGGAGGAATAAACTAATGAAAATGAAAGAAACTCTACAACTTGGAAAAACTACTTTTCCAATGCGCGGTAATTTGCCCGTTCGTGAACTAGAATGGCAAAAAGATTGGGAAGAAGCAGATGTTTATGGGCAACGACAAGAATTAAATAGAGAAAAACCTACTTTTATTTTGCATGATGGTCCTCCGTATGCAAATGGAAATATTCATATTGGACATGCACTAAATAAAATCAGCAAAGATATTATTGTTCGTTACAAATCAATGTCTGGATTTCGTTCGCCATATGTTCCAGGTTGGGATACTCATGGATTGCCGATTGAACAAGCGTTAACTAATAAAGGTGTTAAACGGAAAGAAATGTCTATAGCAGAATTTCGTAAATTATGTGAAGATTATGCTTGGGAGCAAATCAATAAACAACGTGAAGATTTTAAACGCTTAGGAGTTACTGGTGAATGGGATAATCCTTATGTAACTTTAACGCCTGATTATGAAGAAGCGCAAATTCGTGTTTTCGGGAAGATGGCAGAAAAAGGTTATATCTATAAAGGATTAAAACCCATTTACTGGTCGCCATCTAGTGAGTCGGCTCTAGCAGAAGCAGAAATTGAATACAAAGATGTTAAATCGCCTAGTATTTATGTTGCTTTTAAAGTAGTGGACGGTAAAGGGCTAATCGATGATGCAACTTCTTTCGTGATCTGGACCACAACACCATGGACGATTCCTTCAAACTTAGGAATTTCGGTTCATCCAGAATACGAATACGCTGTTGTTGTAGCAGATGGTAAAAAGTATGTTTTGGCTAAAGATTTGATTGAAAAAGTTACGGAAGAAATTGGCTGGAAGCAAGTCGAAATCATCAATGAACTTAAAGGGAAAGATTTGGAATATATGACAGTTCAGCATCCACTATATGATCGGACCTCGTTAGTTATTTTAGGAAATCACGTGACATTAGACGCTGGTACTGGGTTAGTGCATACTGCTCCTGGGCATGGAGACGACGACTTTATTGTTGGACAGAAGTACAAATTGGGCGTTTTGTCGCCAATTGATGACAAAGGCTGCTTTACAGATGAAGCACCGGGGTTAGAAGGTGTCTTTTATGATAAAGGAAATAAGATCATTACAGAGATGCTAGAAGAAAAAGGTGCATTATTGCATTTGAGCTTCTTTATGCATAGTTATCCGCATGACTGGCGTACTAAAAAACCGGTTATTTTCCGGGCAACACCACAATGGTTCGCTTCCATTGATCAGTTTAGAGAAGAAATTTTGGAAGCTGTCAAAGGCGTAAACTGGGTGCAACAATGGGGAATGCAACGGCTTTACAATATGGTACGTGATCGCGGTGATTGGGTTATTTCTCGTCAACGTGCCTGGGGTGTGCCTTTGCCGATCTTTTATGGGGAAAATGGCGAACCCATTATTACTCCAGAAACGATCGATCATGTTGCAACATTATTTGGGAAATTTGGTTCTAATGTCTGGTTTGAACGAGAAGCCAAAGACCTATTACCTGAAGGCTTCACACACCCATCAAGTCCGAATAATCATTTTACAAAAGAAAAAGATATTATGGATGTTTGGTTTGACTCTGGCTCATCCCATGAAGCTGTCTTAAGAGGAAGAGCTAATTTATCTTTCCCGGCAGATATGTATTTGGAGGGTTCTGATCAATACCGTGGCTGGTTTAACTCAAGTATTACAACAAGCGTTGCTATTAATGGCGTAGCACCTTATAAAACAGTTTTGTCTCAAGGAATGGTTTTAGACGGCGAAGGTCGCAAAATGAGTAAATCGCTAGGCAATACGATGTCTCCTGATAAAGTAACAAAACAAATGGGAGCCGATATTATTCGTCTTTGGGTCTCTAGTGTAGATGCTCAAGCCGATGTACGTGTCAGCGACGAAATTTTGAAACAAGTTTCGGAAGTTTATCGTAAGATCCGCAATACTATGCGCTTTTTACTCGCTAATACCTCTGATTTTCAGCCTGCACAACATACTGTTGCCTTTAATGATTTGCGTTCTGTCGACAAATACATGTTGGTCCGTTTGAATCAATTGGTTGAAAAAACTGTATCAAATTATGAAAAATATGAATTTTCGGCAATTTATCAATTAATCAATAATTTCTGTACGGTTGACCTATCTCAATTTTATTTAGATTTTGCTAAAGATGTTGTTTATATCGAAGCAGAAGACGCTTATGAACGTCGAGCAATGCAAACCGTTTTTTATGAAGTATTGGTTAAATTAACTAAATTGTTAACGCCTATTTTACCGCATACAGCAGAAGAAATTTGGGGATTATTAAGCGAGACTGAAGAATTTGTTCAGTTATCTGAAATGCCTCAAGTTGAAACATACGAAAATGAAGCTGAGCTGATGGATATGTGGAGTGCATTTATGGCTATTCGTCAAGATGTGCAAAAAGCGTTAGAAGAAGCACGGAATGAGAAGAAAATTGGTAAATCATTTGAAGCTAAATTAACTCTCTATCCAACAGAACCAACTAGAGATTTGTTTGTCACTTTGAACAGCAATATTGGACAATTATTTATTGTATCTGAGTTAGAGGTTGCTGCTGATAAGAGTGAAGCACCTGAAACAGCTCTACAATTTGAATCATTTGCTGTAGTGGTTGAACACGCACATGGAGAAACATGTGAAAGATGCCGTGCTATCCGAGAAGATGTCGGTAGCAATGAACAAGCTCCAACATTGTGCAGTCGTTGTGCCGCTATTGTTTCAGAAAACTTTCCAGAAGCTTTAACTTCAGAAGAATAAAAGCTACTCGCTAGGATTATCCTAGCGAGTTTTTTTGGCTCTATTATTTTTGGTGTTGGTAAGAAAAATGAATCTATTCCACAATCTTGAAATTTTCGAAGGAATAACGGCTGCTTGCAGTCATGTAAAGGATTTTTAAAAAACGAAGCACTGTGGGCATGCGCCCAAGTGTAGCATGTCTGTGAAACTGCTGAAGCAGCCACAGCCATGACAAGGCTTGAAAGGCTGGAGACAGAGAAGGCTCCAGTCGCTCCCATGGCTCTTGCAAGCAGAGGCGTAAATTCCGGAGGAAATTCCATTATCTAAGTAATACCAACACGGTTCACAAAGAACCAAAATAAAAAGGGAGGATGAGACCAACAGCTCATCCTCTTTTCGGTTTCTTAATGATTTTTCTTAAATGTATTTCAACAGACAGCAGCAAAACTGTGTAATCATTTGCTGCTCGCTTATCTTAATCCGGCTATGCTGTTTTCACAGAAAAAACTGCAACCAGTTCTCAGATCGGTATTGGATCACATGTTTTACTCGTTTTTTTGCTCTAGAAATTCTTTCATTTGTGTTAGCAGTTCATATGCCCACTTCTTTTTAATAGAAGATAATGCCGGGGCAAGCAGTAAACTCGTTTTTCCTTTTAATGTTATATCTAAAAAAGTTTCTAAGAGAGTTTTTTCATTTGAAAGAGCAGTGACTGACAATTTTCCATACCCGGTAACTTTTCCATTTGTTGAAGAAAACGTAAAAGAAATCAGGTTTTGCTGCGAATCAGTCGTGAAATGAAAAGTCAAAAGAGTATCGCGTTCTACAGAGCCAAGTAATAATGAAAGATTTACTTGATGCGAATCTGGTGAAAGTTGAGTAAGTTGTTTAAAACCAGGTAAAAAAAGTAACCAATTTGCAGGATTCTTGAGATTTTCCCAGACCTTAAAAATAGGAGTTTCAACCGTTAAAGAGTAGTATTCACTAGCCATTTTATTTCTCCTTTTAGCATAATTATAGATAAAACAAATAAGAAAAAACTCTTTGGGAAAGATCACCAAAGAGTTTTCTCTTTAAAAATCAAGACAAGTTGTTTAACCTGCTTAATTTTTATTTACGTCTGCCCACAATAAGTGAGAAGATAAAGATTAGTATTACAGCTCCAATTAAAGCTGGTAAGATAGCAAAACCGCCAATAATCGGTCCCCAGTTTCCTAACAATGAAGAACCAATCCATGATCCAATAAATCCGACAATAATGTTACCAATAATACCACCTGGTACATCTTTACCTAAAATCATTCCTGCTATGGCTCCTAAAACGCCACCTACGATTAATGACCAAATAAATCCCATTATGTTTTCCTCCTCTTTCTAAATAAGTAAGTAATAAATCTATTACTATTATTATTATAGACACAAATCGTTCACAGTTCAAATGATAAGCATTGAAAAAAGAGATTTATTAGAAAAAAAGAGAGACAGTTATCGCATTAATCAGTAAACTGCTTCCAAAGGACAAGCGAGTTCGTCTTTAAAGATTGCGGAACATCAATGATTCTTTGGTTGGAACTGCCTCTAAATTGTAAGGACAAATCTCGTTTCGTTATCTCAAAACGACCATCGATCAAAACATCGATATAGGAAAGCAATTCAAGCTTATCTGTTGATTCTAATAGCAATTCTTCCCAAGTGTAGCCAGTCCAAGCCCAAACATCTTTAGTGGCCCCAAATTCTTCTTTTAGACGTTTTGTTAAAGGGATAGTAATTCCTGTATTTAAAAAGGGTTCTCCGCCTAAGAGAGTAAGGCCCTGCACATATGTCTGCCTTAAGTCTTCTATGATTTGATCCTCTAGTTCTTGTGTATACTGTACACCGTAATTAAAGTTTTGAGCAATCTTGTTATAGCAGCCCTTACAAGCAAATAAGCACCCGCTTACATATAAACTGCATCGTACACCTTCTCCGTCAACAAAGTTAAATGGTTTATAACTTGCCACTTTCATTTGACTAAAATCTTTTGCCAACCATTCTTGTGGTTTTGGTTTCTTCATCATATCCCTCCTAAATGTAAATAAAATAGTCGCTTACTTCATATGTTTGACACGTGAGGCTATTTCTTGATGACGCCCTTTTACCATCGGTCTAGCTTGAGGGTTGCCTAGATAACCGCAAGTGCGCTTTACGACATCACAGGTTTTAGGATCATGATTCTCACATTGTGGACATTTAAAACCAACTTCTGTAGGATCAAAATCACCTGTGAAATCACACTGATAACAGTGATCGATGGGCGTATTAGTACCTAAATAACCAATTTTATCATAAGCAAAATCCCAGACAGCTTCTAATGCTTTGGGGTTTTGCTCCATATTTGGATATTCACAGTAGTGAATAAAGCCGCCGCTAGCATATTTAGGGTAGTCTTTTTCAAACTCTATTTTGTCAAAGGGAGTAATGTTTTTCCTGACATCATAATGAAAACTATTGGTATAATATCCTTTTTCGGTAATGTGAGGCACAATGCCGAATTTTTTTGTATCCAGTCGACAAAAGCGATCGGTCAAGCTCTCACTAGGTGTTGAATAAACGCTGAAATGATAGCCGTATTTATTGCTCCAATCATCCGCCTGTTTTTTTAAATGATTTAAGATAGCCAACGTGAAATCCTTTGCTGCTGGATTTTGTTCCCATGCAGAACCGAAAAAGACAGTAGCAGTTTCATAGAGTCCAATGTATCCAAGAGAGATGGTAGCTCGCTTATTCTTAAATACTTCATCAACTGATTCATCTTTTTCAAGGCGTTTGCCAAAAGCACCATATTGATAAAGGATAGGGGCATTACTTGGAACAGCTTCTTTGATCCGCTTTATCCGATAAACAAGAGCATCTTTACAGATAAGTAAGCGTTCATCTAAGATAGACCAGAATTTTTCTGGATTATCTTTAGATTCAAGTGCAATACGAGGCAAATTTAGTGTAACTACTCCTAAATTCATACGACCGGAATTTACTTCCATGCCATCTTCATCTTTCCATCCTTGTAAGAAAGAGCGGCAACCCATAGGTGTTTTAAAACTACCAGTTAATTCTACAATTTTTTCATACATTAGCACATCGGGATACATCCTTTTAGTTGTACAAACGACCGCCAATTGTTTTATATCATAATTAGGATCGGTCTTTTCAAGGTTTACTCCTCGTTTTAATGTATAGATAAGTTTAGGAAAAATAGCAGTTCTTTTTTCTTTGCCAAGACCATTGATTCGCACGGATAAAATAGCTCTTTGAATTTCTTGAGCATACCAATCTGTTCCTAAGCCAAACCCTAAAGTAGTAAAGGGAGTTTGCCCTTGAGAAGAAAAGAGTGTATTGATTTCATATTCCAAGCTTTGCATGGCATCGTATATGTCTTTCCTGGTATTTTTAAGAGCATAGTCGTGTCTTTTTTCTTCTTCTGTGATCCATTCTGCTGCTGTTGTTAAATGTTTTTTAAAGTTCAGTTCAGCATAATGAGCTAATGTTTCGTCAATTCGATCAGCACTGCATCCGCCATATTGGCTTGAAGCAACATTTGCAATAATTTGAGCCATTTGTGCTGTTGCCGTTTGAATAGATTTAGGACTTTCAACTTCAGCGTTGCCAATTTTGAAACCTTTAGCTAACATCTGTTTAAAATCGATTAAGCAGCAATTTGTCATAGGCGAATAGGGGTGATAGTCTAAATCATGATAATGGATATCGCCTTTTTGATGAGCATTGCGAACAGATTTGGGTAACAAAGTTAAACCGATTGATTTGCCAACTATTCCAGCTGTCAAATCACGCTGAGTATTAAAAATATCGCTATCTTTGTTGGCGTTTTCATTGACTAAAGAAGGATCTTTCTTTAATAAGGTATGGATTGTATAGTTGATATCTGTTTCTTCTAGCTGCTTTTTATCAGTCTGAAGCCGAAAACGTTGATAAACTTCTGCTAGTTCTGTATTTTTTTGAGCAGCCAGTACCTGCATCACAATGGCACGAATATGATCTGCAGAAATTGCATCTCTTCCCCAATTTGAAAGGTTACTTTTAATTTGCTTCATGACATTGCGCAAATCTTCTGTGCTATCAACTAGAGAGTTTGGCTGAAGTTGTTGTTCAGCTTTCAAAAGAGCAGCATAGATTTTTTCTTCTTGAAATGCAACTTCTCGACCATCACGTTTAAGCACACGTAATTTCACAACTGAATTTTTGTTCAGTAAATCACAAGCGTGTGTTGAGTTTATTTTTTTCATCTTTTTTTCCTCCTTATGATCCGCATAAAAAGCTCGGAAACACAATATGTAGTTTCTTGTGTAGATTTTATACCATATAGTGTACCACAGTCTTAACAACTGTTCTAGGGAAAAGGGAGAAATTTATTGGAACAAAAAACAGTTCTATCATTTTTGGTGTTAGTAAGTAAAATGAATCTATTCCACAATCTTGAAATTTTTGGAGGGATAGTGGCTACTTGCAGCCATGTAAAGGTGTTTTAAAAGGAGCATTGTGGGCATGGGCCCAAGTGTATCATATCTTTAAAACTGCTGAAGCAGCAACAGCCATGACAAGGATTGAAAGTTAGATATTGAATGCAGAAAATTTATAATGTTCTACAAAAAAAACTTTCTTTTTTCTGTTTTAATTCAGAAAAAGAAAGCTTTTTTTATTATTCAATTAAGATTGATCACTGGTTAATTCTAGCAATTTATCTCTCAAAGTCGTTTCCATAACAGTCAATTCTTTTTCAGCTTCTTTACGTTTGATACGGCCATCTTTTTGGATTTGCAATGTTTCTTGCAGGGTTTCGACTAAATCATTTTGAGTTTTTTGTAAGGTTTCAATATCAATAACGCCTCGTTCATTTTCTTTAGCGGTTTCAATTGTTGAAATTTTTAGCATTTCAGAGTTTTTCTTCAATAAGTCATTTGTCGTTTCTGAAACTTGTCTTTGAGCAGTAACTGCATCTTTTTGGCGTAATAAAGTTAATGCAATAGCAATTTGATTCTTCCAAAGCGGAATAGCTGTGTTAATGGAAGATTGGATTTTTTCAGCTAGGGCTTGATTGGTATTTTGAATTAAACGTATTTGAGGAGCTTGTTGAATCGTCATTTGACGAGCTAATTTTAAGTCATGCGTTCTTTTTTCCAAACGGTCTAAAAACTGATTTAAATCATTTACCGTTTGAACATCCATCTGACTAGAACTTTTTTCAGCCGTTTTTACTGCTTCAGGAATCAAAGTATCGGTTAATTCATCCATTTTGATTTCTCCAGCTGCAATATAAATATTTAATGCATCGAAATAATCTTTATTTTTTTGATAAAGTTGTTCCAACATCATATTATCGTTAATCAGGCCATTTTTTTCTTTGTCTAGTTTAACACCGATTTTATCAATTTGAGCGCCAATTTTTTGATACTTAGCTGTCATTTCATAAATGGATTTTTTTACTCGTCCGAATATCTTTTTAAAAACGTTATGATCTTCAACTCTTAGATCCTCCGGGTTCGCTTCGTTTAAACGAAACATTAAATCATTTAAAGAATCTCCAATTTCTCCGGTATCTTGGTTCTGAACATGATTTAACATGGCATGAGAAAATTCTCCAAGTTTTTGCTGAGCAGCAGCACCATAACTCATAACAGATTGCACATTAGTCACATCAATTTGTTCAGCTAAAGCTTTGGCTTGATTTTGACGTTCTTCTGGTAAGCGATCAAGCAAACGATCAGCTTTTTCTGTTTCCACCATATTCTGTTCAACAGAATGTTTTACAGTGGGTGCATTTTCAGCAACTTCTCCAAAAGGATTGGCTAATAGATCATCTAATTCAGAGTTTACTTTTTTTAAAGGGACATCATTTGACGTGATATCATTTTTTTCTTCATTCATTTGCTCATCTCCTTATTCCATTAAAGTTCTTGGTCTTCAATAGTATTGGTTTCTCCATTGTCGCGCTCAATGGCTTTTTTTGCAAGCTCAACTTCCAAACTCATATCATCAAAATCACCTGATTTAAAAGCAACATAATCAACAGCAATGAGACGGCACATTTCATCAATAGTAGTAGCACTTTGATCCAATACTTCAAAAGTAGACTTGTTTTTAACTTCATGCAAGTTGATTTCAATGTATTTATTTGTTAAATCAACTAAAGAAGGCAAATGTACGTAAAGAAATTTATCTACTTCGTTCAAGCGACGCGGTTCTTCAGTGATTTCTTTGAATAAAGATTTAGCTAGATGAACCGTGTTATTGCGTTGTTCAATAGCTGTTAATTTAGAAACAGAATGCATATTCTTTTCTAAAGTCAAAATCTGTAATTTAGCAGCATACATAGTTTCTCTAAAAAATTGTATTTCGTCTTTACTCATTCCATTTGACTTATAAAAAGCTTCTTTTTCTGAAGAAACTTTGCGTAGTCTTTTCTTTGGATTGGCAACACTAGCTTCATGTTGTTTATAAAAGAAGAAAGCGCCGATTCCAATACTGATAATTAAAGACCACCATAAACCTAAGTTGAAGATAAAGAGAAGTACCAAAAAGATTAAAATTGTTGAGATACTTGTGAACGTATAGCGTAAAATATCATTAAGATTTTTAAGGAAATCATTCATTGAGGTTCACTCCATTTTTTTATTTAACTCCTGTATTCGATTATCATTTTATAATTCTATTTTATCATAAATGATTCTAAAAGGCCCATCAGACTAAAGAAGGATTTCTAACTACGACTTTTGTTAAAGTGTAAACGAACTTAGAAAAGAGTTAAATCAAGTTGAGGATTGAAAAATAAAAATTGAAAAGGTATGATATGAAAGAAGTCAATGTTTACAGTCGGGAGGAAGCGAAATGGATTTTGTAGAAAAAACAGTTAATAAAGAACTTATTTACAAAGGAAACATAACTGAATATTGGGTAGAAAAAGTTCTCTTGCCTAATGGGAAAAAAGCTGACCGTGAGATCGTAAAACATGATGGAGCCGTGGCTATTATGCCATTTACAGCAGATGGCAAAATGGTTTTTGTTAAGCAATTTCGGAAAGCCATTGAGAAGACGATTTTAGAAATTCCAGCAGGAAAAATTGATGCGACAGATAAAGAGCCGGCAGAAACGGGAAAAAGAGAACTGGAAGAGGAAACGGGTTTTCGAGCAGCACGATTTGAGTTAGAAACTTCTTTTTATACGTCACCTGGATTTACAAACGAATTGGTTTACATTTATCGGGCTGAAGGGTTAACCAAAGTGGATCAACCTCTTGCTCAAGATGAAGATGAATTTATTGAAATTCTAACGTTATCTTTTGAAGAAGCCTGGGAAGCATATGAGCAACAATTGATCATTGACTCTAAGACAGTATTTGCTCTTTTCTATTGGAAATTGACTAGGCAGACAAAGAATTAAAGTGGGGTAAATAAAGTAATGGATCAAAAAACAAGAGCGGAATTGCGTAAAATAAAAGAACAAGAAGAAAAAGAAGCAAAAAAAAGAGCTAAAGAACGTGAAAAAGTTGAAAAATCTTATCAGAAACAAATGGAAAAAGAAGGTAAAGTAACGAAAAGCCGTAAAACAGAAAATGATAAATACCGCAGTGTGGACAAGTTATTGACAAAAGCGATTATTGTAGTTTCCTTGTTGTTGGTTATAGTGCTGATCATTGTTTTTTTAATCTGATAGTAAAGAGGAGAAGCTAAATGAAAATTGGAATTATTGGAGCTATGGAAGAGGAAGTAGCACTGCTAAAAACAAAAATGGTAGATGGAAAAGAATGGACACAAGCAAATGCAACTTTTATTTCTGGGAAAATAGCAGAACACCAAGTTGTCCTGGTTCAATCGGGTATAGGCAAAGTCAATGCGGCTATTGCTGCGACATTGTTGATTGCTCAATATGGGGCAGATGTTTTGATCAATACTGGTTCAGCAGGTGGCATCGGGCAAGGACTGGCTGTAGGCGACGTAGTTATTTCCTCACAACTGGCTTATCATGATGTAGATGCGACTGTATTCAATTATGAAATTGGACAAGTTCCCCAAATGCCTGCACGTTATTCAGCAGACAAGGCCATGATTGAACAGACAACCAAAGCTGCAAAAAGTGTCGGCTTGCATCCTGTTAATGGATTGATAGTGACTAGTGACTTTTTTGTTGCTGGAAAAAAGGAGACGGAAAAAATTCTCAGTCATTTTCCAGATGCTTTAGCAGCTGAAATGGAAGGAGCTGCAATTGCTCAAGTAGGGTATCAATTCAAGAAACCCTTTGTCATCGTAAGAACGATGTCAGATGTTGCTGATGAAGAAGCCGGTATAAGTTTTGATGAATTTATTATCGAAGCAGGGAAGAAATCAGCTAGCATGGTTTTAGAGCTAATCGCTGCAATCGATTAGCAGCATTTTTAATTTTTGAGATTATTCATTTGAATGAGTGCTGCAGGTTTTGCCTAGCCTTTTAAGAGAGAAGAGGAAGCAGGGATGACCATTTTAGAAACAGATAGACTCTTACTAGTTCCTTATACCGCTGCTTTTATTGAAGCAACTTTACTAGGTGATGAAAAGCTTTCTGAAGTTTCAGGATATACTGTTGCAAAAGAATGGCCGGGCGTCGAATTCTTTTTTTACCTACCTTTTGTATTAGAGGAAATCAAACAGGAACAAGAAAAGGAAAAGTGGACTAGGCTAGTTATTTTAAAAAAAGAAAATAGAATCATTGGAGAAGTAAGCGCACAAGGGGAACCTGATAAGACGGGTATAGCAGAATTGGGTTACGGCATCGTAGAGCCTTACGCAAATCAAGGTTATGCAACCGAAGCCTCAAAAGCTTTTTTACAGTGGTTGACTATCGATAAAAAAATACACACTGTTTACGCAAAGACCTATTTGAGACATAAAAAGTCACAACATATCTTAAAAAAAATTGGATTTGTTAAAATAGGAGAAGGTCTAATTGGTGGAGATGAGCCGATTGCAAATTATAAATGGTATCCTATGAGTTAAATAAGAGTGTAAAAATGTTGAAAAATTAAGAACAAGTAAAACGAAAGCCGACCACTAAAAAGTGTTCCGTTTTTCGTTTTTTTGTTGCCTTTTACAATTAAGAAAGGATAAAAGAGCGACCCTTCATTGGGAAGGAAACCAATGGTGTGTAAGTCGAAAAAAAGAGAGGACTCCGCGTATAATAGGAGTTCTCTCTCAGCTCTTGTAAATTAGGCTTTCAATTAAGAAAAGAATCGTTTGAAAAATGATTTTTTCTCAGGAACTTTTTTTTCTGCAGTTGTTTCTTCAGCCGGTTTTTGCTTTTTAGAAACATCAATAACTTCGACGTTAACCGCTTCTTTCGCTACGTAAACCAACCCAATCGAAGTCTTTTTAGCATTTTCATCAGATACCATTCTAAAAGGACAATGTAATTGATTGCTCAATTGGATATAAGCTTCTAAATTTTCCATGTCAATCGTTCCATTTAACAAAAGGGTATGATTAGGATGTGCAATTATTTCTTTTTTTAATGTGCTTAGATAGTTTTTTGAAATAACTTGTTCTATTGTCATAGATAAATAAATACGCTCTCTCAAGCTTCCGAGATATTTCCGTCTTTCTTCCGGGTTCGTTTGATTAGCACCATACATTCCTTTATTTAAATAATCTTGTACATTATCAGAACTCATAAAGATTCTCCTTTTTAAGGGATGCTGCTTTTCCCAATTCATTATTAGTTCCAGTATACCATAGTTGTTGCTATTGTTAATTTATTTAGTTTAATAGGCTGATCCATTTAAAAGAACGAATCATGATTCGGAATGCAATACAAAGAGAATAAACAATAAGTGAATGAATGGGTTCCCTGCCTTTTGGGTATCTATTTGCTAACTCACTATTAAATTTTTACTGGTAATGTGCCATAATAGAAAAGAATAAGAATTAAGGAGCTGACGCTAATGAGCTTAGTAACATTTACAACCGATGATTTTGATATTTTTTTAATTGATGGATTGGAGCCTCGAATGGGTGCTATTCGGAAAATGATTCAACCAAAATTTAAAGAACTAGGACAGCTTATTTCAACAGAATTAAGTGATGCTTTACAAGTAGATTCTTTACCAGTACATATTGCTCAACATTTAAGGCGTTCAAAAAACCCGCCAAAAGATACTTGGTGTGCAATTGGTGGAGATAACCGCGGCTATAAAAGGTATCCCCATTTTCAACTTGGTTTGTATCATTCTCATCTGTTTATGTGGTTAGCTTTTATCGATAATCCTCAATTCGAAGAAGAAATGGCTCAGAGCTTTATTGAAAATCCTTTTAATCTAGAACAATTAACAACAGACTATGTTGTATCTTTTGATCACACCAAAGAAAATGTTACAGCTATGCAAGAGGCAGACCTGATTAAAGGATTAAGTAAATGGAGAGACGTTAAAAAAGGAGAATTTTTAGTTGGAAGACAGCTGATGGCAGAGGATCCTATTTTTAACGATCCTCAAGCGTTGCAAGAATTTATTTTGTCGACTTTTCAACAATTGATTCCCTTATACCGACAAGCAATGAAGGCTTATCCATTAGCTAAGGTAAAATAAACAAAAACGTTGAGACCAACTGTCTCAACGTTTTTGTTTATTTTTCGTGGATGCGTCGTGCCATATAATCATATAAAATAAGAGCCTCATTATCATTTGACAGATAGAGAATAAAAGTAGACCGGTTACGAGTTAATTTGACAGAAGTACCAGAAACTTCAAGTATAGTTTGATTGTACACAATGTACGCTCCTTTAAAATAGAATAGTTTATTTAAAATAAGTGCTAGAAATAATAAAAAAGTGATTGAGGAATAATAGCGCATTCACTATCTTAATTAGTATATTTTACCATGAAAAAGCTGGGTAGTAAACGATAAAGTTTCGCTTTAAATAAGAAACTTTAAGTAGAAGATGAAGCAATTTAAGCAGAAAAGTTTCTTCAAAAAAAATACAGTTAAATAAAATTTTTTTAGATTTTTTAACTATCTAATGGCCTTTTTTTTAAGACAATTGGGTAAACGAATTTTGTTCTTTATACTTTTTATATAATTTACTTAATAACCAAATATCGTCGCTTGAAAGCCGGATTAATTCTTCAAACACGCTTTCCATAGCGGGTGAATCATCAATTTCTCTAATAGAAGATAATACCTTTTCTTGGTGATCAGTTAGATGGTTCAAGACAAAATGATAATCTTCTATAAAATTTGAAAAGTCTTTCTTTTCCTCCAAAAGATCATCTTTTAAATGCTGGGTATTTTTAAAAGCAGCTTCAATAAAATCTCCTGGTGTTAAATTTGCAGCTTCTGAAAGGCGGATGATCTCATTCATAAAATTATCATTTATTTCGATTAACATAGGCCTCACCTCAGGTAATTGATAACACCATTATAAGGCATAAACAAGTACGAATAAATCATCTAGTTGGTTAAGTTAGAAAAAACTTATCCATTTATGTCTGAAATGTGAAAACAGAGCCATGAATTCTTGAGGATGGGTTTAGAAGAGCAGAAGGGTCGGTGCCGACCCCACGGCTTCTTGCAAGTGGACACGTAAATTCCAGAGGAAATTTTACTACTTATTTTAGTATGTTTAATAAAGAACCAAAATTTTTAAATGAATGAATCAATGGGGATATTAAGCAGAATAAAAAAGGCTCCTGAAGTGATGATTAACATCACTCCAGAAGCCTTTACAAGCAACAAATAGAATTTAATTAGATTAACGGTTGTAGAATTCAACGATAAATGATTCGTCGATTTCAGCGTATAATTCTTCACGTAATGGTAAGCGATTCAATGAACCTTCTAATTTTTCAGCATCGAAACTAACGAATTCTGGACGGCCGAATAAAGATTCAACAGCAGAAGTGATGATTTCCATGTTTTTAGATTTTTCACGAACAGAAATGACTTGACCAACTGAAACGCTGTAAGATGGGATATCTACACGTTTGCCATCCACAAGGATGTGACCATGGTTTACTAATTGACGAGCTTGACGACGAGTAGTTGCGAAGCCTAAGCGGTAAACAACATTGTCTAAACGTTGTTCTAATAAGATCATAAAGTTGTCCCCAACTTTACCTTCTTTAATTTTACCAGCTTTAGTAAATAAGTTTTTAAATTGGCGTTCGTTCATTCCATACATATTACGTAATTTTTGTTTTTCTTGTAATTGTAAACCGTATTCTGTTAATTTCTTACGGCTGTTAGGACCATGAGGACCTGGTGCGTAAGGACGGCGTTCAATTTCTTTACCTGTGCCAGAAAGTGAGATACCTAAACGGCGTGAAACTTTCCAACTTGGACCTGTATAACGTGACATAATAAAATTCCTCCAATAAATATAATTTGGAGTAAAATAATAAGTTGATAGTTCAGTATTTCGTGCAGTTTATTTTTCATTCTTCACCTTTGCAGCCGCAGGTTACACAAATGCACCATAGTTGGCAATAAACTGTTGACGTGAATACCACTTTCACGCTGCATTATTTTACACAAATTGAATTATACAATGCAGACAACTAAAGAGTCAAGCTTTCTTGCTTCTTTTCTTCAAAGATCCCTATGCTTGGTTATTTTTTAAGAGAATCTTCACGAATTGTTCCAAAAACTGTTGATCGACTTTATCAAAACGATTTGTGATTGGAGCATCAATATCTAAGACGCCTATTTTTTTACCGTTTATTGTTAATGGAATAACGATTTCAGACTGACTGGCTGCATCACAAGCAATATGTCCTTGAAATTGATTAACGTCTTCAACAAGCAGCGTTTTGTTTTTTTCAAAAGCTGTTCCGCATACGCCTTTTCCAATTCCAATTCGAATACAAGCGACTTTTCCTTGAAACGGTCCTAAAACCAATTCGCCTGAAGATTCTTCATATAGGTAAAAACCTGACCAATTGATATCTGGTAAATTTTCGAACAGTAAAGCAGCCGCATTACTTAAATTAGCAATTAAATTGGTCTCAGAACCGATTACAGCGGCTAATTGTTTATTTGTTATCCGATAATTTGCTTCTTTTGACAAAAGTATCCCTCCTATGATGATCACACTACTAAGGAAGATGAATAAAAAAACTGGGTTTGGTAGTGTTAGATTTCATTGTATATGTTACAATATACAATAGGTATTTTTATAAGTAAACGTAAAATAAGCAAATAGAGCTATCTAACAGATAAGTAAAGAAATAATCGAAGAAGAAGGGTATAGCATTACTGTGCGTATCAATTCGGCTGGAGGTATAAGAATGAGAGTTGAATATATTTTAAGTGTCATCATTGTCCTGGCAATTGTTGCCTATCTAACAAGTTATATGATGAAAAAAAAGCATTATACAAAGATAAATGCTTTAGAGAAAAGAAAAATTGAATTAATGGATCTTCCGGTGGTGGATGATTTACATAGGGCTAAAGAACTGCAATTAACAGGGCAAACAGAAAAAAAATACAATCGGTTAAGAGCAGAGTGGGAAACAATTGAGGCCGCAGCGTTTCCAGATTTAGAAAATTGTTTGTTTGATGCAGAACAAGCAACAGATCGCTTACAGTTAATTCAGGCTAAAAAAGCAGAGGAAAAAGCAGCCCAATTAATCGAAAAAACAAAAAAGGCTATTGCTGAACTTCAAGAATCTCTGCAAGAATTGCTGAAAAGTGAAGAACAGAATTTACTGGAAGTTAAACGAATCCAAGAAATGTATCAAGAAAATCGCAAAAAATTATTAACACAAAGCTTTTCTTTCGGACCTGCTTTAGAAAAGCTTGAAAAAAAGTTAACCTTTTTAGAAGTAGATTTTTCAGAAGTTTCTGAATTAACTGCTTCAGGAGATCATATTGAAGCCCAAAAAAGGTTAAACAAAATTGATGCAGATACCAAAGAATTGAATTACATTATTAAACAATTGCCGGGTATTTTGAAACAACTAACCAATGAGTTCAAAGAGCAGCTCCAAGAATTAAGAGAAGGATACGCTCAATTGATTGAACAAAACTTTGTTTTTCTCAATGATACGATTTTAGAAGACATCGAATCGATTGAGAAAGAATGCCAAACAGTCGAACAACTGATTGCAAATTGTGATGTAGATGAAGCAAAATCAAAAAATCAAGAAATTGAGGAAAAAATCAATCGCTTATATGATGTAATGGAAGCGGAAATCGAAGCGAAAGAATACATTATTGCTCGTCAGCCGGTATTGGATGATTATATCGAATTTGTATTAGAAAAAAATCGGAAGCTGTTAATTGAAATTGATCGTGTAGCTCAAAGTTATGCGCTGAATCATGAAGAACTAACCCAAACGGAAGCGATGCAAGAAGAACTAGAAGAAATTCAAAATAATTTCGATACGTTTACAGATGGACTAAACAGCCACCAAGCAGTATTTACTGCAGTTCAAGAAAGTTATGCAGAAAACGCCAAAGCTCTAGAACGAATTGAGGAGAAACAAAAAGAAATCAATCACTATTTAGTGGAATTGCGTGAGGAAGAAAAAGAAGTTAAAGATAAAATAGATGACTTCGAATTTAATTTACGCGGGGTTAAAAGATACGTTGAGAAGCAGCATTTGCCTGGATTACCAACAAATTACCTCGATTTCTTTTTTTCTACAACGGAGCGGGTAGAACAATTGTCAAAGGAATTGAATAAACTAAGAATCGATATGAAGGATATTAAGAGTTTATGCGACTTATGTGATGATGACATTGAATTATTGATTGAAAAGACAGAAGAACTTGTAGATAGCGCGTTGTTAACAGAATATATGCTGCAATACGCCAATCGTTACCGCCATACCCATCCTGAAATTGCAAGTGCGATTACGGAAAGCCTAACCTTGTTTAATGCGGAGTTTGATTATCATGAAGCACTTGAACATATTGCAACGGCTTTAGAAGAAGTTGAACCAGGTTCGTTTAAAAAAGTAGAAAAAAATTATTTAGAAGATAAAGAAAATAAAAAATAAAAACAGATATAAGATAGAGTGTCTCATTAATATGAGCACTCTTTTTTTACAAAAAAATACGTTCTTGTGGTTCAAAAAGTTTTTGTTATAATAAGTAAGATGTTTTGATGCTAGATTTAGAACAGCAAAAATAGAAAGTGTGAAGAATTATGATATATTTTGATAATAGCGCAACAACTCAAATGACCGAAGGCGTACTAGAGACTTTCTTGAAAGTCAGCCAAAGTATCAATTGGAATCCATCTAGTTTACACTCATTAGGAGACCAAGCTGCTGGATTGTTGCAGCAATCACGTCAACAGATAGCTTCTTTGTTAAGTGTATCTTCTCAAGAAATTTTTTTTACAAGCGGAGGAACTGAAGGTGATAACTGGGCTATTAAAGGCACTGCTATTGCGAAAAGTTTTTATGGAAAACATTTGATTACTACAACAATTGAACACCCAGCTGTAAAAGAATCAATGCATCAATTAGAACAGCTTGGTTTTGAAGTAACTTATTTACCTGTAGATAAAAAAGGAATCGTGTCGGTTGAGGCATTGAAAAAAGCCATTAGACCAGATACGATCATGGTTTCCGTGATGGCCATCAATAATGAAATTGGAAGCATACAACCTCTTACAGAAATAGGTGAAATCTTAAAAGAATATCCATCTATTCATTTCCATGTTGACGCTGTTCAAGCTATTGGGAAAATGCCGTTACCACTTGGGAAAAATTCGCGCATTGATATTGCTACGTTTTCTGGGCATAAATTCCATGGTCCAAAAGGAGTTGGATTTGTTTATTTGAAAAAAGGAAGAAAACTAGCCCCTTTGTTAAATGGTGGAGGACAAGAAGCTGGACTTCGGAGCGGAACTGAGAATGTTGCGGGGATTGCAGCTATGGGAAAAGCCTTGCGTTTGGTTTTGTCTGACATGGCAGAAAAACAACATACGCAAAGAAAAATAAAAGATTATTTAACTGAGGAACTGCAAAAGTATCCTAAAGTTGTCTTTTTTTCTAACAAAGAAGGAGCGCCACATATTCTTTGCTATGCTTTAAAAGGGATCAGAGGAGAAGTGATGGTACATGCTTTTGAAAAACAAGAAATCTATATCTCAACGACAAGTGCATGTTCCAGTCGAAATAAAACAAGTTCAAGTACATTAGGAGCAATGAATGTTCCAGAATCACTTGCAACAAGCGCAGTAAGAGTTAGTTTGTCTGATACCAATACAATGGACGAAGCAAAACAATTTATAAAAGAATTCGATGTTTTATATGATCAATTCCAAGCAATCAATGCTTAAAAAGGAGTGAAAAATAACGATGCAATACAATGAAGTAATGATCCGTTATGGCGAACTGTCCACTAAAGGAAAAAATAAAAAACTATTTATTAATAAATTAGCTCAAAATGTAAAATTTGCCTTGCATGATTTTGCAGAATTAAAAGTCGATGCCGATCGTGATCGGATGCACTTGAAATTAAACGGAGCTGACAGTGAGGTTGTTCTGGAACGTTTGAAACCGATTTTTGGAATTCAAAATTATTCTCCTGTTATGCGCCTGGAAAGAGAAATGGAACAAGTGAAGACAACTGCTGTAGCAATGGTTCGAGAATTATATAAAGAAGGCCAAACTTTTAAAATTTCAACTCGGCGATCTGATCATGATTTTGAATTAGACACAAATGAAATCAATCAATTACTAGGTTCAGAGGTTCTGAGAGAAGTGGAAGGAATCAAAGTTCAAGTTAAAAACCCTGATATCAATATACGTGTAGAAATACGCAAAGAAGGAATTTTTCTTTCCAGTCAAACCATTTTAGGAGCAGGCGGATTGCCTGTAGGATCAAGCGGAAAAGGCATGTTGATGCTGTCAGGCGGAATCGATTCTCCAGTAGCGGGCTACTTGACAATGAAACGAGGCGTAGAAGTGGAAGCTGTTCACTTTCATAGTCCTCCATATACAAGTCCTCGTGCTTTGCAAAAAGCAAAAGATTTAACTTCCAAAATGGCAGCTTTTGTTGGCAGTATCCAATTTATTGAAGTGCCATTTACAGAGATTCAAGAAGAAATTAAAAAAAGTGTACCAGAAGGATACCTGATGACAGTTACACGCCGTATGATGATGCGCATTACTGATCGTATTCGTGAAGAACGAAAGGGATTAGCTATTATCAATGGAGAATCGCTGGGTCAAGTTGCATCTCAGACATTACACAGTATGATTGCTATTAATGACGTAACCACTACGCCGGTCATTCGACCAGTAGTTTCCATGGATAAAAACGAAATTATCGAAGTAGCCCAAAAAATTGATACATTTGAGTTATCGATACAACCATTTGAAGATTGCTGCACAATTTTTGCACCGCCGGCCCCTAAGACAAAACCCGACTTAGAAAAAGCACGCCAATATGAAGCGCGTTTAGATATAGAAGGCTTGATTCAGCGGGCGATGGATCACTTGACTATCTCGAAAATCAAAGTAGGCGATACATTAGAAGAGCAACAAAAAGAAGCTTTTTCTGATCTTCTTTAAAAGGAAATGGCTGCTGTATTATTTTTATGCAAATAAAAGAAAGACCAAAAAGATGGTTCTACGTCAACTGACGTTGGTGAAGAATTTTAGTCACTTATTTAATTAGAAATCCTATACACTTTTCATGGTAAGCATTAAGCTGCCCTGAAAAGTGTTTTTTCTTTCTGTTTATAGTTGCTGGTTTCATATTAAAGTGCAGAAGAATACGGTTTTTATAGTTCGCAAAGTTTCTGTAGCCATAGGCTACACGGTTAAGGACCTTAATCTTATTATTTATTCCTTCAATTTTTCCGTTTGAGTACTTATAGGCAAATGTATTTTTAATGTGCTTTATATGCTTTTTCAATGTTTTAAGGCTCGTCTTCATTGGTTTTGAAATAAGTGGATAATCTTTTTCTAAAATCTTTACTAGCTCATCGTAGTCGTTTTTCTCAACCGCTTTGAGAATAGCTTGATACACCTCGTAAGTCTCTCTCAGAATAGTGTTATATCCTAACATTTCATCGACAATTGCTGATTCTAAGCGTAGACCAAATAGAGCATAATAAGTATATTTTGTATAAGATAGTTCAGATTCTTTCTTTAGGATTTTTTTCCAAAATCGTTTTAATCGACGGTATTTTTTCATGTCTTCTCCGTTTGAGGTGTGAAATTGATTCATGACCGTTACCCTTGTACGGTTCAGTGAACGATTAATCAGCTGGACAATATGAAAACGATCAATGATAATTTTGGCGTTTGGAAAAAGCACGGGAATAAAATTGACGTAGCTGGCATTCATATCGACTGTAATGGTTTCTACTTTTTTTCTGGCCTTTAGGCTATAACGTGAAAGGAAATGGTCTTTTATCGTTCGGCTGTCTCGAGAAGGCAAAATATCAATGATCGTTCCTTTTTCGGCATCTATGTATTCAAAAGCCATTGTGCTGTTGGCATACTTAAACTCGTCAAACGAAAGATGTTTAGAAAGCCAGAAGTAATGCGGTTTATAATTCTTAGCTTGCTCATTAATAACGCGTTGCGTCGTTGCTGAAGAGACTCTAGTTTGACTAGAGATATCTTTTATAGATTGAGCCATAGATGATTTATCTAAAATTTGTGCTTTTACAGGATTCGAAATAAAACAATTTTCTTTCAATAGAGGCGTTTTCGCAGTAAATGTAGCCCCACATCCTTTACACTTGAACCGTTGCTTCTTGAGTAATAAATAAGTTGGATGAACCCCGCTCATAGGCAAAGTAATACGTGAAACCTGTGTCCCGTTACGATAGATGGTATAGTGTTCGTTTGCTGCATGGCACTTCATACATTCCTGAGGAATGTAGGTCAAGCGGCCTTTAATAAATTTACATTTCTTCCCTTTGAATTGACCGTATTCTACGCAATCATCTTCAAAAATAATGTTTTTGTCTTGAATATCTAGTACTTTTCGCATATCATTTGATGTAGGCAAGTGAGTTCTCTCCTTTGGATGGGTTGTGGTGACTTTAATTCTACAGGAGAACTCACTTGTTTTCTATTTTTACGAAAAAAGACGTTAGCGAGTTTTCACTCACCAACGTCAAATATTGTACAACCAAAAAGATGAGGTTAACCTCATCTTTTTTTATTTTATTGATTAAAAGTAAAACTATAAGAGAATCTGTGGTATACTGATTACAAAATTAAATGTGATTTTAATCACAAAATCGTTGTAAAGTGCACTTCTAAATGATATGATTCAAAGAAATAGACTTGTAAACGGAGGAGTTTCAATGGAAAAGAAACAACTAGAACGACATATCCCAAAAGCGACTGCTAAAAGGCTGCCGTTATATTATCGTTGCTTGAATAAATTGAAGGAAAGTGGAATTACACGGATAAAATCAAAGGAATTAAGCCAGATAACGCAAATTCCTTCTGCAACAATTCGTCGTGATTTTTCTCACTTTGGCGAATTAGGCAGAAGCGGTTATGGCTATGAAGTAGAATACGTAACGGAAATATTTCATGACTTATTAAATGTGAATAAAATCGTTAATATTGCTTTGATGGGAGTAGGTAACTTAGGAAAGGCATTGATTGCAAATAATTTTAGCAAAGACAATAACTTGAAAATTACATGCGGCTTTGAGATCAATAAAGAAAGTACTGGAAAAGTATTGTCTGGTGTGCCTATTTATTCTATTGAACAAATGTCCGAGATTCTTGACCGTGAAGAGATAGATGTAGCTATCTCTACTGTTCCGAGTGAGTCTTCACAAGATGCTATAAACATGCTGGTTGATGCTGGAATTACAGCGATCTTAAACTTTTCTCCAGGTAGAGTAAAAGTTCCAGAAAATATTGATATTCGATACATTGATCTCACTAGTGAAATTCTGACTTTAGTTTATTATGATGGCTGGCTGCTTCCGCAAAAAGCGAAATAAAAAGTGAGATAGTTGCTTTTTCTATTTTAGACCACGTATACTTAGTAAGAAGTAGTCAGATAAATAGGAGTGAGAATAGATGGAATTTACAAGAAAAGGAACACCGCTTAAAGTAGAAGGTACGCAACCTGCAGTAGGAGAACAAGCACCAGACTTCTCTCTAAAAAACTTAGAAGATGAAACGATTGAATTAAGTCAATTCAAAGGAAAAGTCGTGTTGATCAGCGTTGTACCTGATATTGATACGCGTGTTTGTGCAATTCAAACTAAAGCTTTTAATGCGGATGCAAATGATATTGAAGGCGTACAGTTGATAACTGTTTCAACAAATACAAAAGAGCAACAAGAAAAATGGTGCGCCGGAGAAGGAATTGAGATGGAGATGCTTCATGATACAGATCAAACATTCGGTAAAACTTACGGGATAGCTATTCCTGAATTAAATGCATTAGTACGTTCAGTATTTGTCATTGATGGATCTGGCAAACTAGTCTATAAAGAAACCGTTGCAGAAATGGTTGAGGAACCGGATTACGATAAAGCAATTGAAGCGGCAAAAGCGGCTCGTTAAAATGAGCAGCAATTTAAGAAAAGTGTTCATGCCCACCTTGACCCCCGTGAAAATAGGAAATGCGACTCGGGGAGCACTGCTCCTTTCGTCGCCTTGTAACTGGTACTCTACGAGATGAATCTCTTAAAGTACCAGCAAATGAGCCTACTGCGCAATTGCTAGGAGACTTCCAGCTTTAGTTGGTGACGTCGACTAGTACAAAGCTCGTGTAGCGAAACTTTAGGCCCTCCTTTAGTTATCTAATTTACGAGAGGTCGGGCTTGAACGCTAGACATTCAATACAGAAAACTTATCCTACCTAATTTTAAAAAACAGGATTGAATTCCCATCTTTTCAATGCTAGAATAAGACATACTTAAAAAGCGATGAACAAGAAGAGTAATGTTATTTTTGGTTTAGTAGAGAAAAGAACAGATGGTGGGAGTTCTTAACCAAAATAAGATGAAGGTAGCTTGGGAGCTGACAGGGCGAAAAAAGAGTAGCTTTGTACGGAGTGGCGTTACGTTAAAAACGTGAAGTGAGAGGTATATCCAATAATAAAGGATATGCAAACTAGGTGGTACCGCGAATAACAAAGCATTCGTCCTAATAATGATTAGGACGAGTGCTTTTTTTTATTTTATCCATTAATCGCTTTGAAAAAAATAAGAAAAGAGGGTATAAGATATGACGGATGAATTAAAAATGCCGACGAAATATCAGCCAAAAGAAGTGGAAGCAAATCGTTATGAAAAATGGCTAGAAAAAGATCTATTTAAAGCAAGTGGAGATAAGACCAAAGAACCTTATTCTGTTGTAATCCCGCCACCCAATGTTACAGGGAAATTACATTTGGGGCATGCATGGGACACGACTTTACAAGATATTATTGTACGGCAAAAACGTATGCAAGGTTATGATACTTTATGGCTGCCTGGAATGGATCATGCAGGAATTGCCACACAAGCTAAAGTAGAAGAAAAATTAGCTGAAGAAGGCATTTCCCGTTATGACTTAGGGCGCGATAAATTTATCCAAACAGTTTGGGACTGGAAAGAAGAATATGCTAGTGTTATTCGGGAACAATGGGCAAAAGTTGGTATATCTGTTGATTATAGTCGCGAACGGTTTACGTTAGATGATGGGTTATCAGAAGCTGTTAAAAAAGTATTTGTTACGATGTATGATAAGAAATTGATTTACCGCGGCGAATACATCATCAACTGGGATCCGAAAGCTAAAACAGCATTATCTGATATTGAAGTTATCCACCAAGACGTTGAAGGAGCTTTTTACCATATGAGCTACCCGTTAACAGATGGCAGCGGAACTGTTGAAATTGCTACTACTCGTCCTGAAACTATGCTAGGTGATACTGCGGTTGCAGTGCATCCTGAAGATGAACGGTATCAAGGGCTGATTGGGAAAACCGTTTTGTTGCCGTTAATGAACCGTGAAATCCCAATTATTGCAGATGAGTACGTTGAAATGGATTTTGGTACCGGAGTCGTTAAAATCACACCGGCTCATGACCCTAATGACTTTGAAGTCGGAAACCGTCATGACCTAGCTCGAATTAATGTGATGCATGAAGATGGTACGATGAATGAGTTAGCTGGTAAATATGCTGGTATGGATCGTTTTGCAGCTCGTAAAGCAGTCATTAAGGACTTGGAAGCAGAAGGCCGTTTAATCAAAATTGAGAAAATGATTCATAGTGTGGGACACTCTGAGCGGACCGGAGTAGTAGTTGAACCGCGCTTATCGACACAATGGTTTGTTAAAATGGAGACTTTAGCAAAAGAAGCTATGGATAACCAAGAAACAGTGAATAAAGTGAATTTTGTACCTGAACGTTTTGAGAATACGTATATGCGTTGGATGGAAAATGTCCATGACTGGGTTATTTCGCGTCAATTATGGTGGGGACATCGTATTCCTGCATGGTATCACAAAACGACCGGAGAATTGTATGTTGGCATGGAAGCACCAGAAGACAGCGACAATTGGGTACAAGATCCTGATGTACTAGATACTTGGTTTAGTTCAGCTTTATGGCCGTTCTCAACAATGGGATGGCCAAATGAAGAAGCAGAAGACTTTAAACGTTATTTTCCTACAAATACCCTAGTTACCGGCTATGATATTATTTTCTTCTGGGTCAGCCGAATGATCTTCCAAAGTTTAGAGTTTACTGGAAAAAGACCGTTTAAGAATGTGCTGATTCATGGACTGATCCGTGATGAAGACGGACGCAAAATGAGTAAATCGTTAGGCAACGGCATTGATCCAATGGATGTAATCGATCAATATGGTGCTGATGCATTGCGCTGGTTCCTATCGAATGGATCTGCTCCTGGACAAGACGTACGATTTAGTTATGACAAAATGGATGCTGCTTGGAATTTTATCAATAAAATTTGGAATGCCAGCCGGTTTGCCTTAATGAATATGGAAGGTTTCACAGTTGAACAAATCAATTTAACAGGTGAAAAAACAGTAGCAGATCGTTGGATTTTGACAAAATTAAATGAAACTGTTGCAAAAGTTACTGATCTATTTGAGCAATTTGAATTCGGTGAAGCTGGACGTCATTTATACCACTTTATTTGGGATGATTTTTGTGACTGGTACATTGAAATGAGTAAAGAAGTGTTATTTGGTGAAAATGAGCAAGCTAAGCAAATGACTAGAAGCATTTTAGCTTATGTCTTGGATCAAACACTGCGTCTTTTGCACCCGATTATGCCTTTTGTTACTGAAGAGATATGGGAAAACATTCCTCATGTTGGCGAATCTTTAGTAGTGGCAGAATATCCAGTCGTACGTCCTGAATTATCAGATGAAAAGGCGACTAAAGGGATGGATGTATTGATGGAATTGATTCGTGCAGTTCGTAATATCCGTTCTGAAGTAAACACACCTTTGTCGAAAAAAATAGAATTACTGATCAAAACAAATGATGAGACTATCGAACAATTCTTAAATGAAAACGTCTCTTATATTGAACGTTTCTGCAACCCTGAAACACTAGTAATCTCAAGCAATGTAGAAGCTCCAGATACAGCAATGACTGCAGTTATTACAGGGGCTGAAATTTATCTTCCTTTAACAGGCTTAATCAATTTGGAAGAAGAGATTACACGTCTTGAAAAAGAGCTGGATAAATGGGATAAAGAAGTGAAGCGTGTAAAAGGGAAATTGGCAAATGCAAAATTTGTGAATAAAGCGCCGGAAGCTGTAGTGGCAGCTGAAAGAGCTAAAGAAACTGAATATCTCGAAAAATACACAATTGTTCAAGAACGGATTGCAGTATTAAAAGCACAACTTTAATCAAATAAATTTGTTGAAGAGCCTGTCTTTCATTAAAGTGAAAGACAGGTTTTTTTGAATACCATATTCAATAGGAGTGGTTTATAATGGGGAAGAATGTCAGTATAAGAAATGGTGGGTTGCTTAATGTTTGAAACATTTGAAGAAACATTAAATTGGATACATGGAAGAAAAGTGTTCGGGATGAAGCCCGGTTTGAAAAGAATGGAATGGATGTTAGAGAGACTAGATTTTCCCAATAAGAAAATAAAAGCAATTCATGTGGCTGGGACAAATGGGAAAGGCTCTACAGTTACTTTTTTAAGAAATATGCTGCAAGCTAATGGTCAAGTAGTTGGAACATACACTTCGCCGTATATCGAACTCTTCAATGAACGCATCAGCGTTAATGGAGAACCTATTTCAGATAAACAAATCATACGATTAGCTAATATTGTATACCCGTTAGCCTGTGAACTTGAAGAAACGGAATTAGATGGGCCGAGTGAATTTGAAATTATCACTATGATGATGTTTGTTTATTTCGGTGAAGGTCATGCAGACGTAGTGATCATTGAAGTAGGGCTAGGAGGGTTATTAGATTCTACTAATGTAATTACACCAATTGTTTCAGCTATCACTACTATCGGGTTGGATCATATGAAAATTTTAGGAGAAACAGTACCGGAAATAGCGTTTCAAAAAGCTGGTATCATTAAACCAGGAGTGCCAGTTGTAACAGGCAAGATACCTAAAGAAGCGTTAGAGGTTATTGAAGCTCATGCAAATGAGAAAGGAAGCAAAGTTTATTTTTTTGGAAAAGATTTTACAGCAACGAAATGGCAAACCTTGCCGACATGGGGAGAGCAGTTTACATTTGAAGATGAGGCTATTTATTTGAATCAATTGCAAATCGGAATGTTGGGAAAACACCAGATTGAGAATGCAACTGTAGCGATTGAAACTTTGAGGATTTATAGTGAAAAAACTGGCTTAGTATTAAATCATGAAGATACAAGAAGAGGACTGAAACAATCTTTTTGGCCAGGTCGTATGGAAAAGGTTAACGATAAACCACTAATGATTCTTGATGGGGCTCATAATGAACCGGCTATTCGTCGTTTAGTTGAAACGATCAAACTGGATTTTAATCAACAAGAAGTTTATTTGATCTTTGCTGTTTTGCAGGATAAAGCAATTGGAAATATGGTTAGTTTATTGACAGAATTGCCTAATATTCATCTTATTTTGACTAGCTTTGACTTTCCTAGAGCAGCAACAATAGACGAATTGAAAGGTTATGCTGGATTAGGAGTGACCATCAAAGAACATTGGCAAGAAGCTTTAAGGGACACAGTGAATGAGATGGATGAGAGTGATGTAATCTTAATTACGGGATCGTTGTACTTTATTTCAGAAGTAAGACAATTTTTAACGAAACCAAATAATGGATGATTAACCAAAGAAATGTAACTAAGCGGAACAAGCGAGACAAAAACGGCAGCCCTATATCAAGACTTAATATAAGTCAAAGACTTTATTGAAGAAAAGCAGACTGTATGAACATGTTAAGACTGGATCATACAATCTAAAAAAGTTGATTTTTAAACTAACTGTTATTCTTAGTATGATAAAAAAATAGATTCCCCTTTTTTTGCAGATAGTAAAAATATGGAGAAAAGGGGGAGAAACATGAGAGAGAGGTCAACAAGTCTAGTGAAAGAAGTTCCTGTTTTTTCAAGGCCTAGAGAAAGAATGGAACAATATGGTGAAAAAGCACTAGCAAACCATGAATTGCTAGCAATTTTATTGCGAACGGGAACAAAAGGTACCAATGTCATGGCACTTGCTATGGAAATCTTAAATACATTTGAAGATTTGTATTTTTTGAAAACAGCTTCTATAGAAGAGTTGATGGTTGTTTCTGGTATCGGGAAGATTAAAGCAATCGAAATAAGAGCTGCAATTGAATTGGGCATGCGGATTGCACAAGCTCCTCAAATTAAAATTGGACAAATAACTTCCAGTCGCAAAGCGGGAGAGATGCTGTTAGGAGAAATGCGGGACCTGCAGCAAGAGCATGTGATGGTGTTGTATTTGAATACTAAAAATGAAATCATTAAAAAAGAAACCACTTTTATAGGTGGGTTGAATTCATCGGTTGCGCACCCACGTGAAATTTTTAAAGGGGCAGTCCGCGTTTCGGCAGCTCGCATTATTGTAGGGCACAATCATCCTTCGGGTAATCCAGAACCTTCGGAAGCTGATATTTTATTTACTAAACGCATGTTTGAGTGTGGGGAATTAATCGGGATCGACTTATTGGATCATCTCATTATTGGACAAGATCGGTACATTAGTTTAAAAGAGTTAGGAGTCTTTTAGTAAAGGAGAAAAAATAAAATTTAATTAAAGTCTTTATAAGCTTGTGTTATTAAAATAATCGTGCTATACTTACGTCAGGTTTTTGTTTAGGTATAAGAAAAGAATTGTTTCATAACATTCCAATTCGTACCGTTAGCAAGAATTAACAAATGTGCAAAACGCACGAGGAGGATATTTTATTATGGAACAAGGTACAGTAAAATGGTTTAACGCAGAAAAAGGTTTTGGCTTTATCGAACGTGAAGACGGCGACGATGTATTCGTACATTTCTCAGCTATCCAAGGTGAAGGCTTTAAATCTTTAGAAGAAGGACAAGCAGTAACTTTCGACGTTGAAGAAGGAAACCGTGGACCTCAAGCAGCAAACGTTGTTAAAGCGTAATTAAAATTACAATTAAGGTAAGAGAGTGAGACATTTGTCTCACTCTCTTTTGTACATCTGGCTAATGAGGCTCTAAAAGATATTCGATAAAGGTTTTCAGCAGCTTCAACTGTTAGAAGCTTTTGTAGATTGTTAATTAGGGTTCTTGCTTGATAAGTATATTTGGACTTGTTATACTGTTAGTGAGTTTTTGCATAGTAAAAGAAAAATGTTCCAAACATTTCAAATGATACTAATTAGTAAAAACATCAATTACATAGCGTTTAACGCATGAGGAGGATATTTATAATGGAACAAGGTACAGTAAAATGGTTTAATGCAGAAAAAGGGTTCGGTTTTATCGAACGCGAAGACGGCGACGATGTATTTGTGCATTTCTCAGCTATCCAAGGTGAAGGGTTTAAAACTTTGGAAGAAGGGCAAGCAGTAACTTTTGACGTTGAAGAAGGCGACCGCGGACTTCAAGCAACAAACGTTGTTAAAGCCTAATGAAAAAGTAAGAAAATGAAGCGTTTTACTTGCGGTATATACAGCGATATGTTAAAATAAATTTAGCATTTTGTTGAGGTAGAATGAAGAATCGTTGCAGAAACATTCCAAATCGTACCGTTAGCAAAAATGTTAAATATATAGTGTTTAACGCACGAGGAGGATATTTATAATGGAACAAGGTACAGTAAAATGGTTTAATGCAGAAAAAGGTTTTGGTTTTATCGAACGCGAAGATGGCGATGATGTATTCGTACACTTCTCAGCTATCCAAGGAGACGGCTTCAAATCTTTAGAAGAAGGACAAACAGTAACTTTCGATGTTGAAGAAGGAAACCGTGGACCTCAAGCAGCAAACGTTGTTAAAGCTTAATTAAATCTAAAATAACTAAGGAGGTTAGCCCGAAAGGGTTAACCTCCTTTCTATTCCTTAACTATATTTTAATAACGTTCTCTAAAAGGCAGTCATGAAGCCCGATTTCAATGCTCAGTTGATGTGCGGTCCATTCTGTGTTTACTCGCTTCAGTTGCTTTAGTCCTTATAGTGTTAACTGCTGAGGAGTGCAATAGATGTAAGATAGAAGCTTTGGGTCTAAACGCTGTTTTTTTGCTCAATAACTGATCCGCTTAAAAAAGATAGCAAGATTAACTTGCTATTATTAAAAATAAATGATACACTGTATTTAAGTTTTTGTGAGGTAGTAGAAAAGAATTGTTTCATAACATTCCAATTCGCACCGTTAGCAAGAATTAACAAATGTGCAAAACGCACGAGGAGGATATTTTATTATGGAACAAGGTACAGTAAAATGGTTTAATGCAGAAAAAGGTTTTGGCTTTATCGAACGCGACGGTGGAGATGACGTATTCGTACACTTCTCAGCTATCCAAGGAGACGGCTTCAAATCTTTAGAAGAAGGACAAGCAGTAACTTTCGACGTTGAAGAAGGAAACCGTGGACCTCAAGCAGCAAACGTTGTTAAAGCTTAATTAAATTACAATTAAGGTAAGAGGGTGAGACAAACGTCTCACCCTCTTTTATATATCCAATTATTTATTCTAGAAGGGTTCTAAAAATCAGACCTGTGTTCACTTCGACTTGCCTGCAGCAGCTTTAGCTGTTTAGAATACAGTAACCGAAACTGGATGGGCATAGATCTTTTTTTGATATGCTTTTAAAAAAAGAAAAATAAGAGAATCTTTAAAGACAATGGTTTAGAAAACCGCTACGTTCATGTGAAGCAAACTTAAATTTCTATTAAATTACGTAAATTATTAATGTTTTGCTAAAAAAAATGAAGTATGATGGTTTCTGACAAGGCAAAAATATCTTTTTTTTGTTATACTGTCTTAGAGTTTAATGAATAGTTAAAAATAAATTGTACTATATTCTAAAAATTCTGATGTTAGACAGACTTGAGAGGATGAAATAATGTGTTTAAATTTGGAAATAAAGACATTGGTATTGATCTAGGAACAGCCAATACAAATGTTTTCGTTGATGGTAAAGGAATTGTTTTAAGAGATCCTTCAGTAGTTGCAAAAGATATCAATACTGGAGAAATTGTAGCAGTTGGTGAAGATGCCAGAAATATGATCGGGAGAACACCTGGTTCAATAGTCGCTATTCGCCCTATGAAAAACGGCGTAATTGCAGATTATGATACTACAGCTGCAATGATGAAATACTACATTGAAAAAGCTATTGGAAAAACAACATCTAAACCTTATGTCATGGTTTGTGTACCAAGTGGTGTAACTGAAGTGGAAAAACGCGCTGTAATTGATGCAACAAGAATGGCTGGAGCTAAAGATGCTTTTATTCTGGAAGAACCATTTGCTGCAGCTGTTGGAGCAGGTTTGCCGGTCATGGATCCTACAGGCAGTATGGTTGTCGATATTGGAGGCGGAACTACTGATGTAGCAACAATAGCACTTGGCGGGATAGTGAGCAGTCGTTCTATCCGTTTGGCTGGGGATAGCATGGATGATGGAATCATTCATTATATTCGTAAAAAATATAATTTATTGATTGGTGAACGTACAGCTGAACAAATCAAAATTGCTATTGGTTGTGCATCGGCAGAAAAAGCACCTGAATATGGCTCTATGGATGTTCGGGGACGCGATTTGTTAACTGGATTACCACAAACTATTGAAGTTTCAGCCATTGATGTAGCTGAAGCGATTAAAGAAGTTGTTGATGGGATCGTTAGCGCTGTGCGAGAAACATTAGAAGAAACACCGCCGGAAATTTCTGCAGATGTAATTGATCATGGAATTGTTTTGACAGGCGGAGGAGCTCTTTTGAAAAACATTAGTGATGTAATCGCTGATGAAACTGAAGTTCCCGTTTTCGTAGCAGCTGACCCACTAGATTGTGTAGCTTTAGGTACTGGTGAATCTTTAAAACATATGAATTTGTATAAAAAGAAAAGAATGAAATAAGTAAAAATTACATGACGTAATGTGACGATGCGGGCAGTATTTTGCTTTTCCGCATCGTTTTCATTTCGGACAATAAAATAACAAAATACGAAGTTATTTAGTTTAAGATATGTTAAAATGGATAAAGCCTGAAGAATTAATGAGGTGAGAATTTGCATCAATTTTTTTCAAATAAAAAACTAATTATATTATTGGTGAGTGTTATCGTTTGTTTAGGGCTAATCGCCTATTCTATTACAGAAAAAAGCAAATTACCGATAGTACAGCAGTTTAGTAATGACATCACTGCTATTACAGGCCGCGTGTTGTCCAAACCAACCAATGCCGTAGTTAATTTTATGGAATCAGTAGATAATTTAAAAAATACGTATGAAGAAAATCAATTATTGAAATCAAAAATTGATAGTTTATACGAAACAGAAGTAGAGTTAAGTGAGTTAAAACAAGATAATCAAAAAATGAAAGAACAATTGGAATTGCAAGATACTCTTTCAAATTATAAGAAAATAAACGGTACAGTCATCAGTCGGAATCCAGATAATTGGATCAACCAAATTGTAGTGGATCGCGGGAGTCAAAGCGGCATAGTAGTCGGGTTATCTGTGATGGCAGATAATGGATTGATTGGAAGAGTGATAGAAGTAAGTCCAACAAGTTCAAAAGTTCAGCTGATAACGACACTTGACCAAAATAACAACCGAGTTGCCGCTTCAGTTTCTTCTAAAGATGGATTCGTTCATGGTATTATCAATGGATATGATACAAAAACGAATCGATTGATTATGAAACAAATAACTACTGATGTAACCATAAAAAAAGGAGATCAAGTAATGACTTCAGGACTAGGCGGAGTATCCCCAAGTTCATTGTTGATTGGAACGATCGATGAAGTTAAACTAGATGCTCATGGTTTATCACAAGAAGCTTATGTAACACCGGCAGCGGACTTAAATGATATTCGTTATGTGACTTTCATTCAACGAACAGCTGAGAGTGGTGAGTAAGATGAACGAACAATGGAAAGTTAAAGTTTTTGCTCCGCTTGTAATTTTTATTGGTTTTTTAATAGATGGTCTTTTATCGGGAGTTTTTTCTGTCCAATTGTATGGAGAAAATGGGAATATAATGACGCCTAGACTAGTTGTTCTTATTTTTGTGTTAATGTCCTTTTATCTTCCAAGAAATAAAATGATTCTTTATGGAATTATTTTTGGTTTGCTCTATGACAGTTATTATGTAGGGATCTTAGGTATGTATGTCGCAATTTTTCCAATTATTGTATATATCACAGAAAAAGTAAAGCGAGTGTTGCATCCAAATGCGCTTACTATAGGGATGATGGTTGTGATCAATCTAAGCATTGTAGAAACAATTCTATATGGATTTTATAAAGTTTTGGGCTTTGCAGAGATAGATATGACTACTTTTATGGCCAGTCGTTTAGGGCCAACTTTATTGTTAAATCTCGTATTCTTTATATTGGCATTCTATCCTTTAAAAAAGATAATAATTAAAATATTAGAGAATTAAATACGATGGAATGTTCATTCGTTATTTAGCTGATAAGGAGTTGTTAAGGTGAAACAGAGTGTGTCATTAAAAGGAAACAAAGATGGTTTTATGTTAACTTTAGATGAATCGGCTTCTTTTACTACGATCATTGAAGAATTAGAGCAATTATTGGAACATCTTAAAACTGAAGCCAAAAAAACAGATGCAGAAGAAGAGAAAAAAGAAATCCATTTAGAAATTTCAACAGGGAACCGTTTATTATCTGATGAAGAAAAAAAGGAAATTACAGAAAAAATTAAAAACAATAGTCAATTTGAAATAAAAAAAATCAACTCTGCTGTTATCACGTATGAAAATGCCTTAGCATGGCAACAAGCAGTAAGTTTACAAATGGAAATTCAAACAATCCGCAGCGGACAAGTTCTTCAAGCGCCCGGGGACATTCTTTTTGTGGGGAAAGTACACCCCGGTGGAGTGATTCGAGCAAATGGCAATATTTTTATAATCGGAGAATTACACGGCATTGCTCATGCTGGATTTGAAGGTGACGCAACAGCAGTGGTTGTGGCTGATTTCCATACAAACGCACAAGTACGAATAGCTGATAATATTCAAATTATTGAAAATCAATCTGCTGATAAAGAACAAATTAAAAAAAATGAATTTGCGTATATTAATGATTTACATATTTTGGATTTTGAATCTTTAGATCAGTTGAGAAAAATGCGTCCAAATTTAGGTAAAGTGACAGGGGGATTAAAATCATGGGTACAGCAATAGTCATTACTTCTGGAAAAGGCGGCGTAGGAAAAACTACGTCTACTGCAAATATTGGAACAGCACTCGCTTTGCAAGGCAAACGGGTCTGCTTAATTGATATGGATATAGGACTAAGAAACTTAGATGTTATTTTAGGGTTAGAAAACCGCATTATTTACGATATTATTGACGTGGTTGAAGGCCGAGCAAAACTACATCAAGCCATTATTAAAGATAAACGATTTAATGATAATTTGTATTTATTACCAGCAGCACAAAATGCTGATAAAAATGATGTGAATGGCGATCAAATGATTGAAATTGTAAATGAGTTAAAAGAAGATTACGATTTTATTTTAATTGATTGTCCAGCAGGAATCGAACAAGGGTTTCAAAACTCTATTGCAGCAGCAGATGAAGCAATCCTGGTAACGACTCCGGAAATATCTGCTATTCGCGATGCTGATCGGATCATCGGATTATTAGAGCAGACAGAATTAGAACCACCTCGCCTGATTATTAATCGTATTCGTAAACGGATGATGCAAGATGGGGAAGTTTTAGATGTCGATGAAATCACACGACACTTATCTGTAGACTTATTAGGCATTATTTTTGATGATGATGACGTTGTTCGTTCATCTAATAAAGGGGATCCGATTGTTTTAGACCCTAAAAACCCGGCATCCCAGGGTTACCGTAATGTGGCACGACGCATCTTAGGTGAAACCGTTCCGCTGATGTCCCTAAAAAAAGAAAAAGAAAGTTTTTGGAAGAAAATATTTGGCAAACGAAATTAATTATGCTATAGTTTGTAAAATAAACAAAAGCAATGAAGAGAAAAAGTAAGATTAGCGTCTTTACAAAGAGAGGTTGCGGTTGGTGAGAGCAATCAAAGATCTATTCTGAACACACATCTCTAAGCTGGCAGTTGAATTCGCTATAGTGTTAGTAAACTGTCCCGGATGTACCCGTTAACGTACTAGCGTTTAGTATTTTTGAACGTGATGAGATAGTTTTCTGTGAAGAGACTATAAAAAAAGGTGGAACCACGATAATTTAAACTATCGTCCTTTGCTTTCCTGTTGATCAGGAAAGCAAAGGACTTTTTTTGTTTTCTTTACTTAAAATAATCAAAAAAAGGAGAGATTAATATGAAAAACAAATTGATTAAAACAATGATTGCATTGGGTTCAATGGCAATGTTGGCAACAGGATGCAGCAGCAATACATCTCAAGCAGATAATTCCGATAAGATTATGGAAAAAGGCCCGTTAGTTGTGGGATTGGATGATACCTTTGCTCCAATGGGATATAGCAATTCAAGCGGTGAAATTGTTGGGTTTGATGTCGATTTAGCCAAAGAAGTTGGCAAACGGTTAGGCATTGCCGTTGAATTTCAAACTATTGACTGGTCTATGAAAGAAACAGAGATAAATGCAGGGAATATTGATGTGATCTGGAATGGTTATACCATTTCAGAAGAACGTAAACAAAAAGTTGCTTTTAGTGAACCCTATTTAAATAATAGCCAAGTCATTATTGTTTTAAAAAATAGCACGATTCAAAAGAAAGCAGATTTAAAGAATAAAACGTTAGCTGCTCAACAAGGATCGAGTGCAGTGGATGCCATTATGTCAGATAAATCGAATATTGTACCGTCACTCAAAAATGGCGAGATTATTCAATATCCTTCTAATAATGATGTATTCAATGATTTGAAGTCTGGCAGAAGTGATGCGATCGTTGTAGACGAAACGCTTGGTCGTTATTATATGAAGCAGAATACCGATGCCGATTACCGAGTGCTGGATGAGGACTTTGGTGAGGAAGAATATGCAGTAGGTTTTCGAAAAGCAGATGTGAAATTGAAAGAGGCTGTGAACGAAACGTTAGCAGCTATCAAAAAAGATGGAACGTATGATAAGATTTATAGCAATTGGTTTGCAGAGTGATCAAAAGATAGTCAAGTGACTACTAAAAAAACAAATCAATTAAATAAAAGTAGCGAAAGGGGAAAAGGAAGATGAACTTAATGACAGACATTATGCCAGCGTTGCTAAACGGGTTAACCACTACGTTAAAACTATTTTTTATTATCTTTATCTTTAACGATTCCCTTAGGGTTTCTGATAGCCTGTATTAGAATTTATGGCCCAAAATGGGTGACATGGATCATTCAGCTTTATATCTATATTATGCGCGGGACACCGCTATTGTTACAATTGATGGTTATTTTCTTCGGCCTTCCGATAATTGGGATAACTTTTGATCGTTTTACAGCAGCTATTTTAGCCTTTTTATTAAATTATACAGCTTATTATGCTGAGATTTTTAGAGGAGGAATTTTATCGATTCCTATCGGACAATTTGAAGCTATCAAGGTTTTGGGAATGGGAAAATTCCAAGGATTTAAACGAATTATTATTCCACAAGTTTTTCGGATCGTACTGCCTTCAATAGGAAATGAAGTCATTTCGCTTGTAAAAGACACGTCGCTTGTATACATCTTAGGGTTAAGTGAGTTGTTGAGAGCTGGGCAAATTGCAGCTAATACGTATGCTTCACTGCTCCCCTTTGCAGCAGTAGGCATCATTTATCTTCTGCTTACTGGCATCATTACAGTAGCTTTGAACTTTATTGAAACAAAATTCGATTTTTAAAGAGGTGAAAATAAAATGGTATTAAATGCAGTAAATATTTCTAAGGAATTCAATCAGGTAAAAGTGATTGAAGACTTTGACTTTACAATAAAGGCAAAAGAAGTTGTGACTTTAATCGGGAAATCAGGTACAGGAAAAACTACTTTCATGCGGTTGTTGAATGGACTTGAAGAAACGGATCAAGGTTCCATTTCTATTGCCGGCAATTATTTATGCAAATCTTCTACTGCTGGCAAAGCGGAATATACGACTAAAAAAGAGAGAGCGGCTTATAGAAAACAAATTGGGATGGTTTTTCAAGATTATCAATTGTTTCCGAATTTAATGATTATAGAAAATTGTATAGAAGCACCTGTTGGACAAAAAATAATGTCAAAAAATGAAGCGATAGACAAAGCTGAATCTCTTTTTTTGCAAATGGGTTTAGCGGATAAAAAAGATGTTTATCCACGTACTCTATCAGGTGGACAGCAACAGCGTGTGGCCATTGCCCGGGCAATGATGTTAAACCCTAAAATTTTATGTTTCGATGAGCCAACTTCAGCTTTAGATCGTGAATCTGCTAGTGATATTGGGAAAATGATGCAGAAAATAGCTGCTGCAGGTACCGGTATTTTAATTGTGACACATGATAAAGAGTTTGCAAAAGAATTCGGGACACGTGTGGTTTCTTCAGATACTTTTATTCATCCTTGACCTAAAAAGAAAAAAGGATAGGAAGAAAATTAGCAGCAGCTTTTTACTCAAGAATGAAAATTATTGATTGACGTGGAAGGTGCTTTTTGGTATGCTACTATTGTTGTTAATGTGTAGCACCACAACTACAACCGCGCGGGAATGAGTTTACAAGTCCTAAATGGCGCTCATGACGGCGAGTCTAAGTCTAATAAGGAGGTGCGAATAAATGTACGCAATTATTAAAACAGGTGGAAAACAAATTAAAGTTGAAGTTGGCCAAGCAGTTTATATTGAAAAATTAAACGTTGAAGCTGGTGAAACTGTCACTTTTGATGAAGTTATCTTAGTAGGTGGCGAAGAAACAAAAGTTGGAGCTCCAACTATTGCCGGAGCTGTTGTTGAAGGTACTGTAGAAAAGCATGGTCGTCAAAAGAAAGTTACGACTTTTACTTACAAACGCAGAAAAGACTCTCATCGCAAACAAGGACATCGTCAACCATATACAAAAGTAATGATCAATGCAATCAACTTGTAAGAAAGCGGTGTTTGTGAATGATTCAAGCATTTTTTAGACGTAACGATAAAAGGGCGATTGTTTCTTTTGAAGTTACTGGACATGCAGAGTCAGGAGCTTACGGAACAGACATTGTTTGTGCAGCTGTATCAGCTTTAACCATTGGAACTGCTAACAGCTTAGCTGCTTTAGGCGGTTTCACTCCTCTTATTGAAGCAAATGATGAGGTGGAAGGCGGTTACTTATATGTTGAACTGCCAATAGGAATAAATGATGAGCAGGAAAACATTGCACAGATTCTTTTGGAAAGTCTTTGCTTATCTTTAAATAGTATAGCAGAAGAATATTCTGATTATGTCAAGTTAAAGCAATGAATTAGATTAAAACAGGAGGTGCAATTCAGATGTTGAAAATGAATTTACAATTCTTTGCCCATAAAAAAGGGGGCGGATCTACTACTAACGGACGTGATTCTCAATCTAAACGTTTAGGTGCTAAACGTGCAGATGGTCAAACTGTTACTGGTGGTTCAATTTTATACCGTCAACGCGGTACAAAAATTTACCCAGGTACTAATGTGGGTATTGGTGGAGATGACACTTTATTTGCAAAAGTTGATGGCGTTGTTCGTTTCGAACGTAAAGGCCGCGACAAAAAACAAGTATCTGTTTATCCAGCTGCTCAATAATTAAACACAAAAGAAACTCTTCTATTCTTGTAGAAGAGCTTTTTTTTTAAGTTTAAAACATGTGCAATAACGAAACTTTCTTTAAAAGGAGCGTTAGAATGAGTGACTTGATCATCGGAATTTTGGGCATTAGTGTGATGGCTATTGTCATTATTCTTTTTATAATCGGAGTAGTTAAATTAGCCAGATGGATGTACTATGACGCAGAAGCTAGGCGTATGCGCGGCTGGCTGTGGGTACTTATAATGATTGTAACCTTACTGGTTCCAGGATTGCTTATCTATTTAATTTTTAGAAAGCCAGCCAGTAATTTTAGCTACCGCAATTCGAAAAAGAGCCAATTATGGAAATCTTCTTTAAAGTACTTTATAATTAATCTATTGGTCCTAGGCATTGTTATTGGGTTAGGCCTATACAAACAATTAAAATAAGATTCAACAAGAACAGTCTTGTAAATTAAGTGATTTTTCGTTAAAATAATACAGGTAGTGAAAAATACTGAACAGATAATTCTTTCTAAACAAAGATTAGAAATTAAGGTAGAATAGCTTTAAATAAAGAAAAGAGGTTGCACCCATTGTCTCAAAAAGAGATTGAGAGTTTATTTTCAACATTAGATACCTCCGTTCAAATGCTACAGAAAGAACTAGGTGTTTCATATTTAGAAGGGCTTTCCGAAACAGGTGAAAACATCCTTGATGGAAAAAAAGCTCGACGAGAAAATAATCTGCCTTCTGAGGAAACAGCTGAGGCGTTGAATACATTATACCAAGATCTGCCATTAGCTGAAATGGAGCCAGAAGAGATTAGAAAAAGTTTTCAACTAGCTTTGTTAAAAGGTGCAAAAGAAGATAAGCTGCAAGCAAATCATCAAATGACACCGGATGCCATTGGTTTTGTTTTAGCTTATCTTATTGAGACCCTAATGGATCCAACTTTAAAAACGATTCGGTTACTTGATCCGGCAGTAGGAACAGGAAACTTATTATCGACCGTTTACAATGGATTAAGTGCTCGAAACATCGAAGTAGTCGCCGAAGGAATTGATAATGATGATTTGTTATTAGTGTTGGCTTTAATTAGTACAGAATTGCAAGGACAAAAGATTAAACTGACTCATCAAGATGCGCTTACTGGCTTGCTGGTGGATCCAGTAGATATTGTTGTGAGTGATTTGCCAGTTGGGTTCTACCCAGTAGATAAACAAGCCAAGCAATTTAAAACCAGTTCAGAAAAAGGTCATTCCTTTGCACATCACTTATTCATTGAACAAAGCATTCATTATTTAAAAAAAGGCGGTTACGGAGTCTTTTTAGTTCCTTCTCAGCTATTTGAAACAGAAGAGGCAGCTGCGTTGACTAAAATGATTCAAGAAGAAGCTTATCTTCAAGGTATGCTGCATTTACCAAAAGAATTATTTCAAACAAAAAACTCACGAAAATCCATTCTTTTGCTTCAGAAAAAAGGAAATCACGCCCAACAAGTGAAGCAAGTTTTACTTGCACAAATTCCTGATTTTAAAAATCAGCCAGCTATGCTCCATTTTATGCAGGAAGTTGAAACTTGGAATAAAAAAAATAAATAAAACAAAGGAGATTCACCCACTATGTCAAAAACAATCGCAATTAACGCAGGAAGTTCAAGTTTAAAATTTACATTATACGAAATGCCGGCAGAAGAAGAAATCGTTTCAGGAATTGTGGAACGAGTAGGATTAACGAATTCCGTGTTTACTACTAAATATAATGGTGAAAAATACAAAGTAGTAGAAGATATTAAAAACCATGAAATTGCTATCCAAATGGTTTTAGATAAACTGATCGAATTAAACGTTATTGAAAGTTATGACGAAATCACAGGAGTAGGACACCGTGTTGTAGCAGGTGGTGAAATATTTAAAGACTCTGCTTTAGTAACTGATGAAGTCGTAGCACAAATTGAAAGTTTAGCAGAATTCGCCCCTTTGCACAATCCAGCAAATGCAACAGGGATCAAAGCGTTTAAAAAATTGTTGCCAAATATCACAAGCGTAGCTGTATTCGATACTTCTTTCCATACTTCTATGCCAAAAGAAAACTACTTATACAGTGTTCCAATGAGTTATTACGAAGATTTTGCAGCTCGTAAATATGGTGCTCACGGAACTTCTCATAAATATGTATCCGAGCGTGCAGCAGAAATGCTAGGAAAACCGCTTGAAGAAACAAAATTGATTACTTGTCACTTAGGTAACGGCGGTTCAATTACAGCTGTTGAAGGTGGAAAATCAGTCGATACATCAATGGGCTTCACACCTCTAGCTGGTATTACTATGGGAACACGTTCTGGGGATATTGATGCATCATTATTGCCGTTCTTAATGAATAAATTAAACATCACAGATATTAACGAAATGATTTATATTTTGAATAACAAGTCAGGACTATTAGGACTTTCTGACGTATCTAGCGACATGCGCGATGTAGAAGAAGCTGCTGAAGCAGGCAATGAACAAGCACAGACAGCATTAGATATTTTTTATAACCGTGTACAAAAATACATCGGTCAATATTTTGCAGTCTTAAATGGTGCAGATGCAATTGTCTTTACAGCAGGTATTGGAGAAAATTCTCCAGAAACTCGTCAAATTATTATTGATGGAATGGATTGGTTTGGAGCAAAAATTGACGAAGAAGCTAATAAAGTGCGCGGCGAAGAACGCGTTATTTCAACAGCTGATTCGAAAGTTAAAGTGTTATTGATTCCAACAAACGAAGAAATCGCTATTGCTCGTGATGTTGAAAGATTGCGTGTTAAATAATTGAGCCGTTACGTGCGGACTTGAAATGAAGTTTGATGAAAAAGACCTCGTACTTTAGAATACTAAAGTATGAGGTCTTTTTTTTGATTAAACAATTATGATTCCTTTTTGTTTTCTAAATCAGTTCTGACAATCAATACGTCACAAGAAGCATGGCGGATAACATACTCAGAAACAGAGCCGATGAAAATACGTTCTACAGCATTTAATCCAGTTGCACCTAAAAGGATCAAATCAATGTTTTTATCTTCGGGGATCTGTTTGGCAATCAGAACTTTTGGAGAACCGTATTCAATAGAATAGCTGATATCTGCAACACGATGATTTTTAGCATAGCGCACATATTCCTCTAGAGTTGTAGTCGCTTGGTCTTTAGCTTTTTCAGCCATTGAACCATCAAAAGTAGAAATACTTTGGAAAGCTCGTGTATCAATAACATGTACTAATACTAAAGTTGAGTTATTCCGTACAGCTACTTGCACAGCTTTTTTAAAAGCTAATTCTGCTTCTTTTGAACCGTCAATCGCTACTAAAATTCGATTGTATTGTTGTAACATATAAACCACTCCATCCTAATAAGATTTTATTAACTTTTCTGCCAACTTATTTCTATTTCTATTGTACCCTAAATAAATCCGTTTTCATAGAGATTACATTTCAGAAAGAACATAAAAATTTTACGTACATATATGTCACATAAAATAATTCAAGCCAAACACAAAAGCAAGCACAATCAAACAAACGAGTCCAGGTAGTATCAAAGCAAGCCAAATTGGATGGTAAAAAATTAAAAAGAGCGCGAAGAATCCATTGATCGCTAATAAAATTCCGATAACTGAAAAAAAAGTTTGGGCAAGGCGATTTTTTTCATCTTGTTTTTTTGTGATAAAAACAGCAGCTTTTCCACTGAATAAAAAATAAGCCAAATAAAATATCAAAAAAGCAAAGATACCAAATAAAATAGATAGCAGCATTCATTTCACTCCTTTTTATAGTACTAGAAACTACCATATGTATAAGAAAAGTATAACATAAGAAAAAAGCCATTCAATGAAGAATGGCTTTCAAAGTTTTTCAACTTTAATTAAGAAATCCGGTGATGCCGTTGATACGTCCAGGTTGTATTGAACCCGCAGTTAGCAGGTGGGCTCCGCTGTCAAACAGCTAACTACCAAGTGAAAAGGCTTGTTATTTGTTTGAATCAGTTAGGATCCCAAGGTATTATTAATTGTTCGGTCAACACATGTTGGACATGACGAACATCTCAGAAATCTTATCCTTATAGTAGCACACGCCTATAAAGCTGTCAATAAATTAGGTTGGGTTTAAGCACCGTTATCGCAGTAGCATAAGAAAGAAAACGTTATTTTTTTTGCTTTTTTATTTGGTTTATTTTATCGTATTGCTGAGCTAATGCATCTTCATATTTGCCTGTATGATTCGGATGGTAATACACTGCTTTTGTTAATTTATCAGGAAGGTACTGTTGATTTACCCATGCACCTGGAAAATCGTGAGGGTATTTATAATGTAGTCCTCTTCCTAGATTTTTGGCACCACTATAATGAGAGTCTCTTAAATGATCAGGCACATCTCCGCTTTTGCCTGCCCGAATATCTTCTAAGGCAGCATCAATCGCTACATAAGATGAATTGGATTTTGGCGAAAGACACAGATCTACTACAGTATTAGCCAAAGGGATTCTAGCTTCTGGAAAACCCAATTTTTCAGCCGCTTGGACCGCTGTTACCGTTCGCTGGGCAGCAGCGGGATTTGCCAATCCGATGTCTTCGTAAGCAATGACCATTAATCTTCTTGAAATGATTGGAAGATCTCCTGCTTCGATTAACCGCCCTAAATAATGAAGTGCAGCATTTACATCACTGCCGCGAATAGATTTTTGTAAAGCTGAAATAACATCATAGTGAGCATCACCATCTTTATCATGCGTTAAGGCTTTACGCTGAATGCATTCTTCAACAATATCTAATGTAATATGAATAACTCCATTTTCATCAGGTTCTGTAGATTTAACAGCCAATTCCAATCCGTTTAGTGCGCTTCTTAAGTCTCCGTTAGTTGCACGAGAAAGATGCAATAAAGCCTTTTCTTGTAAGGCTACTGATTCGTTGCCTAAGCCGCGTTCTTTATCTTTCAAGGCCCGGAGCAGAGCAGATTGAATGTCTTCAATAGAAAGAGGTTTTAATTCAAAAATTTGCGTCCTGCTACGAATTGCAGGATTAATCGTAATATAAGGATTTTCAGTGGTTGCACCAATCATAATAATACGTCCGCTTTCTAAATGCGGCAATAAAAAATCTTGTTTGGGTTTATCAAGACGATGCACTTCATCTAGTAACAGAATAACTGAACCACTCATTTTTGCTTCTTCTGCTACAATTTGTAAGTCTTTTTTAGTATCGGTAGCTGCATTCAAAATACGAAAAGCATATTGGGTAGAACCAGCAATTGCACTGGCGATACTGGTTTTTCCAATTCCTGGCGGACCGTATAAAATCATAGAGGAAAGCATCTTGGCATCTACCATTCGCTGAATGATCTTCCCAGGGCCAACCAAATGAGATTGTCCGACGATTTGATCTATGCGAGTCGGCCGCATACGAAACGCTAAGGGCTTATTCAAAAAAGGACCTCCTTAAAAACTCTTTCTATCTAGTATATCATTTTAAAAGCACAGCTTCTACTCATAAGGAACATTCGTTTGCTTTATTTTAATTGCTTTTTTGTAAGTAGAATAGTCTGGAATTCTCCCTATTGACTAGAAATTATGCTATCATAAATGAGTATAAATACAGGAATAACTGCAAAAAGCTTTTAACTGCAGTTTAACCGAATAATTTTTTCTTGAAGCCGGTAGTTTTATGCAAAGACTTAGCAATATAATCATGATACTATTTCTAGATATACTGAAGGAGTGAAGTAGATGAGAGAGAAGTTAAAGTTAAAAGAGCAGAGCAAGTCAGCTCCTGGTACTTCTCAAGAAACAGCCCTTTATTTAACTAAATTGCAAGCTGAGGAGATCTTAAATGAGGCTTACCAGCAAACTGAAGGCATCTACTGTGATATTCAATATCAATTGACAGAATTAAAAAAAGCAATTAAAGAATATAAAGTGGCGCTTAAACAAGAGAAAGAGAAAAAAAACCGAAATTTAAAAGAATATATAGCTGTACTAGAACTTACTTATGTCTTAAAACAACAAGCATTGAAAAAAACTTTTGCAGAAAGCAAAAGGAATTTAATAGATGAAGCAGCTAAAGAAGAAGAAACAATAAAAGAAGCTGTTCAAAAAAAATCAGCTGCATTAGAAAAAGAAGTCGCTGCGAAAAGAAGGGCATATCAAAAATTAGCAGAAAAAGAATTTGAACAGTTGGAAAAAGAAAAAGAACGTTTTTTGCTGTATCAAGCACAAATGAAAGAACAGCTGGAGAATAAAGAAAAAAATTTGTTTTATGCTATACAAAAAAAACAAGATGAATATCTTTTACGTGAACAGGAATTACAGAATCAAATGTACTATTACCGTGGTCAAGACAACAAAAGAAAAATAAAAAATTTCAGAACCAGTTTAGTTATTTTTTTATTAGCTAGTTTAGCTATTATTTGGCTGTCTTTTTTACACCCGATTTCATTTCTCCCGATTTTTCTGTTTATTTTGATTGCATGTCTGGCTGCTTATTTGATTTGTACTAACTTACTTGAAGGAAAAACAGGAAAAGAAGCAAACGAACTTTTATTCTACAACAGTAGTCTAGTAGAAAATAATGCAGCATTAAAAGAAGAGATAGCAGGACTTGAAGAAGATTTAAAAAAAGTACTTAGTGAAAAAGCTCAGGTTGAAAAAACCGATCGGTCAATCACTGACCACTTTCAATTTTTAAAAATCATGCAACAAGATTTGAAAGAATCAGAAATGAATCGGAAAGTGTTGGAGTCTGAAAATGCAGCTTTACGAAAATATTTAATTTCGCAAGACTCGATAAATGAGGACGGTTCACTAAAAGAATCTAGGAATCGCTAAGATAATTAAGGAGAATTTAAAATGAGTAAACGATCTGCCTATGAACAAACTCAAGAGTTCCATACAGTTTTTCATCCTTCGGAAAATAAAACCCCAAAAGCCCTTACTCCTGAGGAAGCTTTATCAAGGGCAGTTTTTTCAACTGAAGAGATCATAGAGTTTCTGTATGCAAGTGTCTCTGGAGATCTCTCTGCTTTTGATAAGCTTTTTTCTCAATGGCAAAAGGAAGTGAACCAAACGCTTACTAAAATAAGAACGGAACAAAAAACAGTGGAATCAAATTTAATTGGTCAAGTTGACGCTTTGACTGATGCTAATTATTTTAATTATGGTTCATTTGTTTTGATGGGAGTGGACCCTGAGCCTATTTTTTCAATCGTTCATGAAGCGAATATGGGAAAATTGTTTTCGGATGGCAAACCACATTACCGAGAATCAGATGGCAAAGTAATGAAGCCAGAAAATTGGGAAAGAGATTTTGCTCCTGAACCAAAAATCCGAGCTGAAATCGAACGACAAATCAATGAAAAAAAGAGGGAAGAATTGCATGAAGACAATTAAAGAAAACATTAAAGAAATAAAAATGGAGAATGCATTTTATCAAGCTGTTTATGGGATAGAAAAAGAAGGGTTGCGTACCTTATCCTCTGGGAAACTAGCTTTAACAGAACATCCACGACAATTTGGAAATCGGTCATTTCATCCATATATTCAAACCGATTTTAGTGAATCTCAATTAGAGTTTATTACTTCGCCAGTTACTTCGATTCACGAAACACATCGTTGGTTAAGCGCTCTTCATGATGTGGCCTTAAGAACGATTCCTGAAGATGAATACATCTGGCCAATGAGTATGCCTGTAACGCTGCCAGAAGAAGAAGCTATTCCAGTGGCTAATCTAGAAAAACGTGAAGATGTTGATTACCGGCATTATTTAGCAGAAAAATATGGGAAGACGAAACAAATGCTGAGCGGCGTACATTATAACTTTGAATTCGACAAAGAATTTATTGAGCGGTTGTATCAAAATCAAACAGATATTTTAAACCCGATAGACTTTAAATCAGCTATTTACTTGAAGTTAGCTAAGAATTTTCTGCGTTATCAATGGCTGCTAACTTACCTTTTAGGGGCTGCTCCTACAGGCGATGAAACTTTCTTTAAAAATGACCAGCAGGGAAACAGTGCACCGCGAGACTATATCAGAAGCATTCGAAGTAGCCATTATGGTTATGCCAATTCAGATGATGTCTCTATTTCGTTTGAAACGGTAGCCGATTATGTTGCTGATTTAGAAGAAGCAGTGAGTGAAGGGAAATTAAGTGAAGAAAGAGAATTCTATTCAGGTATTCGCTTAAGAGAAACAAAAACTGTTCACGAATTATTGACGAAAGGAATTTCATATGTAGAGTTAAGAATCTTTGACTTGAACCCCTTTGATGCTTTTGGGATGTCAGAACAAGATATGCAAGTTGTTCATCTTTTCTGTATGTTAATGGTTTGGAAAGAGGATACAGCAACAATGGCTGAAGTTAGAGAAGGGAAAAAGATGAGCGATGCGATTGCTTTAGAGCACCCTAATGATGTAACCGGCTTTCAAAACGAAGGATTGGATTTAATTGCTCAAATGGAGGAAATGGTTCGAGAAACGAATGGAACTGAGGTACAGCTTGACTGTATCCAACAAGCAAAAAAACAGCTTATTTATCCAGAAGAAACGATTGCTGCACGAATAATCAAAGGAATTGAAGAAGCTGGATCGTACTTGTCTTTTGGTATGAAGTTAGCTCAACACTACAAAAAAGAGGCCCTTAAGCGCCCTTACTCATTAAGAGGCTTTTCGAACATGGAGATGTCGACCCAATTATTGCTTTTTGATGCGCTTCAAAAAGGATTAAAAGTGGAAATTTTAGATGAATCTGAACAATTTTTAAAGCTGGATTATCAAAAGCACAGTGAATATGTAAAAAATGCGAATATGACATCCAAAGATACGTATATTGCTCCTTTGATTATGGAAAATAAAACTGTCACAAAAAAAGTTTTAGCTGAAGCTGGATTTAAAGTTCCGGTAGGAGAAGAATACCAAACGAAAGCTGAAGCTGAAGAGAGCTATTGGCAATATGAGAATAAAGGGATTGTAGTAAAACCTAAATCAACTAATTATGGAGTAGGGATCTCTATCTTTAAAGAAGGAGCAAGTTTTGAAGATTATCAATCAGCAATGGATTTTGCCTTTAAAGAAGATTCTGCTGTGTTGGTTGAAGAGTTTATAGAAGGGACAGAATATCGCTTTTTCGTATTAGATGACCAAGTAGCGGCTATCTTATTACGCGTGCCTGCTAATGTTGTAGGAGACGGGAAACACACCGTAAAAGAGTTAGTCACAGAAAAAAATAAAAATCCGTTACGCGGAACGAATCATCGCGCACCTTTAGAAGAAATCCAACTTGGAGAAATTGAACAACTGATGCTAAAAGGACAAGGATTTACAATTGACAGTATCCCAGAAAATGGAAAACGCGTTTATTTACGTGAAAATTCGAATATCAGCACCGGTGGAGATTCAATTGATATGACCGACTTGATCGATCAAACGTATAAAGATGCTGCTGTAAAAATGACAAAGACAATTGGTGCAAAAGTTTGTGGGGTAGATTTGATTATACCTGATTACCAAAAACCATCTACAGTGGACTGTCCAGGCTATACTGTAATTGAAGCAAATTTTAATCCAGCAATGCATATGCATGCTTTTGTTTCTGAAGGCAAAGGCCGACCATTAACCATGGGAATCTTAAAAATGCTGTTTCCGGAAGTAATCAATTAATTCTTGATGCATAAATGGATAGAAATGTAAGTAATCAACAATAAACACATTAATAAATAGCCGATTTGTTTATGTTATTTTGTCTATTGTCGAAGAGAAAAAATAGTGGTAAAATTTTAAGAATCAAAAAATGGTCACGGAGGGGCAATATGGAAAAAATTTATTTAGATCATGCTGCAACTAGTCCGGTACACCCAGAAGTGATAGAAGTCGTCTATGAAACAATGAAAAATCATTATGGAAATGCTTCAAGTATTCATCAATTTGGACGGGATAGTCGGCGGATAATGGATGAGGCTAAGCAGACTTTTGCTGAGAGTATTGGAGCTAAACCAAACGAAATCGTCATAACAAGCGGCGGAACAGAAAGTGATAATACCGCTATTTTAGAAACTGCATTTTCTCGCCAAACGGAAGGAAAACATTTGATTACAACGGCTGTTGAACACCATGCAGTGTTGAAACCAATGGAATACTTGGAATCAATCGGGTTTGAAGTAACGTATTTGCCGGTAGATCAACTAGGAAAAGTCGATCCGGAACAAGTCAGGGCAGCCTTACGAAGTGACACGATACTCATTTCCATTATGTATGGAAATAATGAAGTAGGCGCTCTAACGGATATTGCTGCTATTGGAGAAATCATTCAGGAAAGTGAGTCGTCAGCATTCTTCCATACAGATGCAGTGCAAGCATATGGCTTAGAAACGATTGATGTTAAGCGCGATCATATTGATCTGCTTTCTACTTCAAGCCACAAAATCAATGGACCTAAAGGAATAGGCTTTTTGTACATTAATGAGAAAATCCATTTGCCTAGTTTTATGCTAGGCGGTGAACAAGAAACAAGACGCAGAGCTGGGACAGAAAATATACCAGCTATTGCAGGATTTCAAAAAGCTGTTGAAATTGCACAGATAGAAAAAGAAGCACGCAAAACAGCTTACCATCATTACCGGAATCAGTTATTAGGACGATTAGAAGATGCGGGGATCGATTTTGAAGTAAACGGCGATCCAACTGTTCATTTGGCTCATATCGTCAGTATGTGGTTTGTTGGAGTTTCCTCAGAAAAATTACTGCTGCTGTTGGATTTAGCTGGTATTGCTATTTCTGCCGGATCAGCTTGTACAGCAGGGAATATCGATCCTAGTCATGTATTAACAGCTATGTACGGTGAAAGAAGCTCGCGAATCAACGAATCTGTTCGGATTAGTTTTGGTTTAGGAACAACTTCTAAAAGTATTGATCAATTAGCAGATGAACTGATAAAAGTAATTAACCGGTTAAAAAAGTAGTTGAAATAGGATGGGAATGGAAAAAACAGCTAGAATATCATTAGAATGAACATTCTGATGTAAAAAGAATGAAAAATAAAAGATGAGGTGAATGGAAGTGGCATTTACAAAAACAGCGAAACTTCAGGGATCAACAGATACGTATGCCGTTAACCCTGATGTAAAACGTTATACATTACGAGACAATGGATTTGAAGAAGCAAAAACTGGAAACTTTCAATATATTCGTTCGTTAGATGATAACTCATTAAATAAACAAGGAATAAAATTGAAAGTAATGGTATCCAGTGATTTAACTCAGTTAAAACTTTCAGCGACTACTCATAATGGATTGAGAGCCGTTAACATTTACAATGGAGAAGCTTTTATTAAAATCCGAGAAAAATATGAATTCATTATGCAGAATTTTGTGGAACAAGGCATTTTTATTAAAGAGTAAATCAGCTGCATAAAAGAGGATGAGCCATTGCCGTTTTCTTTTATGCGGTTTTTTATTTTTTAGCTTTCTTATCAAACAGCTGTCTTGCTTTCTTTCAAAAAGTTAGTATAATGATTAAGACTGAAAAAATACGACCTTCAAATCGTTAAGATTTTCAGAATCTATTTGAAATGATGGTGATAGTATGAAAGACAACAGCAATACTCGTGTCGTAGTCGGCATGAGCGGTGGAGTTGACTCATCCGTTACAGCTTTATTATTGAAACAACAAGGCTATGATGTTGTGGGTATTTTTATGAAAAATTGGGATGATACAGATGAGTTTGGCGTATGTACAGCTACTCAAGACTACAATGATGTAGCTCTTGTAGCGAACCAAATTGGAATTCCTTATTATTCTGTTAATTTTGAAAAACAATATTGGGATAAAGTGTTTCAATACTTTTTAGACGAATACAAAAAAGGCCGGACACCTAATCCAGATGTAATGTGTAATAAAGAAATTAAATTCAAAGCGTTCTTAGATTATGCAACTGAGTTGGGTGCAGATTACGTTGCAACTGGCCATTATGCCCAAGTTGAACGAGATGAAAATGGCGTGACGCATATGCTCAGAGGTGTGGATAATAACAAAGACCAAACCTATTTTTTAAATCAATTATCTCAAGAACAACTATCAAAAGTTTTATTCCCCTTAGGTGGAATGGAAAAGTCTGAAGTGCGTAAAATTGCTGAAGAAGCGAGCTTGGCTACCGCTAAGAAAAAAGACTCAACTGGGGTTTGTTTTATTGGCGAACGCGATTTTAAAAAATTTTTAATGACTTATTTGCCGGCACAACCCGGGAAAATGGTAACTCCTGATGGAGAAGTAAAAGGACAGCATGATGGATTGATGTACTATACGATTGGACAACGTCAAGGATTGGGTATTGGCGGCGGCGGAAAATCGAGTGAACCATGGTTTGTTATTGGAAAAGATTTAGCGACAAACACGCTTTATGTTGGGCAAGGGTTCCATCATGAATGGTTATACGCAACCCACTTAAACGCGTCAGATGTTCATTTTACAGTTAATGAAGATATGCCGAAAACATTCAAATGTACGGCTAAATTCCGTTATCGTCAAGCGGACACAGCAGTTACTGTTCACTTAAATGAAGATGGAACAACCGCAACAGTGGAATTTGATGAACCTGTACGAGCTATCACTCCAGGACAAGCCGTTGTATTTTATAATGGAATGGAATGTTTAGGCGGCGGAACGATTGATGCAGCTTACAATGAAACGAAAGAATTGCAATACGTTTAAAAATTTTGAGGATGAGCGCGTTTTAGCGTATTGGTCTCGAACAATTAGCTAGTATTTATAAATTACGTGTAAGCATCTTAATGTGCTTACACGTAATTTTTTTATTGCTTTTTATAAAAGGGATTTTTTCCTTGAGTAGAAAAACAGGCTGTTTTGATGTAGAATAGTAAGAGTTGTAAAAGGAGTGAACAAAATGAATCGGAACCATAAAGCTTTTCAATTATGGGAACAAGGAAAATTAAACGAAGCGATCCGATTATTGTTTGAGGAAATCGAAGAACAAACTGAAAATAGTGATAGTTACTGTAATTTAGCCTCTATTTTAATTTTAGCTAAAAAATACGAAGATGCTCAAGCTGTTTTAGAAACGGCACTTCAAAAATACCAAAATCACCTAGAATTGCTATATACTTTTGGGAATTTGTATTACTACAAAAATATGCCTGAAAAAAGTCTGGTGTATTTTGAACGTGTTTTTCAGGCTGAAGAAACCAGTTTAAAAAATGATGCTGCGATTATGATAGGCCAATGTTATTTAATGTTAGAAAACCCTAAAAAAGCCCTTGTTTATTTACTACTAGCCTACCCAGAGAATTCAAAAGATAGTTTGCTGATTCTCTTGATAGGGGATTGCTTTATGCAAACAGGCCATTTTAAGGAAGCAAAGGGGTATTTTGAACAAGCTGTCGCAGTAACCCCAGATAATGATGAAGCATGGTTTAAACGGGGTGTGATTGGGATGGCTTTAAATGAATCAGCGACTACTGTAGAAAGTTTTTTTAAAACTTCTCATGAATTAAACCCTGAAGCACATTTAAAACGGCTTCAACAACTGCAAGCGATCGAAAAATTTATTCAGTTTCAAGAAGAATAATGAACGGAAAGGATGGATAGAAATGGTCGAACAAGAAAAATTAGACTTATTTGCAACGGAAGAACTGTATATCGTAGGACAAGTCGTCGCAATATTCTATCAAAATCCAACAAATTTTTATAAAGTTTTATTAATAAGAGTGACTGAGACAAACAGTGATTATGCGGATAAAGAAATTGTCGTCACAGGAAACTTTGGTCAAATTCAAGAAGAAGAGACGTATCGTTTTTATGGCACACTGATCGATCATCCTAAGTTTGGCCTTCAATTTAATAGTAATCGTTACAAACAAGAAAAACCTACGACGATGGCAGGTGTAATAAATTACCTTTCCAGCGACAAGTTCCCTGGAATTGGGAAGAAAACAGCTGAAAACATCGTGCATGTTTTAGGCGAAAACGCTATTGACAAAATCAGTGAAAATCCAGATGCTTTAGCTGAAGTAACAGGATTAAACAGCAAGAAAAAAGAAGTCTTGATCCAAACGATCCATGCTAGTGATGGAATGGAGAAAATCATCATTGGTTTAAACAGTTATGGATTTGGAAGCCAACTAGCTTATAATATCTATCAAACCTACCAAGGAGAAACATTGGAAATCATCCAGGAAAATCCTTATCAACTGGTTCAGGATATTGAAAACATCGGCTTTAAAAAAGCGGATGCTATTGCGGAACAATTGGGCTTTGCTCCTGATTCTCCAGGACGATTAAGAGCAGCGGTCTTATTTGCTTTGAGTGAATTGTGCTTAAGTCAAGGCAACACGTATACATCAGCTGAAGATCTGTTGGAAGAGAGTTTAACTGTTTTAGAATCTAGCCGTTCATTTATTATTGAACCAGATGCAGTAGCTGATGAATTAGTTCATCTGATCGAAGAAAATCAAATTATCGAAGATCAGAAAAAACTGTATATTAAATCATTATATGCTGCTGAATGGGGAATCAGTACATCCGTTAAACGTCTATTAAATCGCAAAAAAATTACATATGGTACCCACGATATTCCTAAGGAAATTCGAAAACTAGAAAAAAGATTGGGAATTTCTTATGGAGCATCACAGGTAAAAGCAATTGAGGAAGCGATGCTATCTCCGATGTTTATTTTAACGGGTGGTCCAGGAACAGGAAAGACGACGGTTTTAAATGGAATCGTTTCATTATTTGCTGAATTAAATGGGTTATCATTAGATTTAAACGATTATAAAGAACAGCCTTTTCCAATATTATTGACAGCGCCGACGGGACGTGCCGCTAAAAGAATGAATGAAACGACGAACTTGCCAAGCAGTACGATTCATCGCCTATTAGGATTAAATGGGAGAGAAAACAATAATGAAGACCAACAATCTGACCGTGAGTTAGAAGGAGGCCTGTTGATTGTCGATGAAATGTCGATGGTTGATACTTGGCTGGCCAATCAGTTGCTTCGAGCGGTACCTCAACATATGCAAGTTCTATTCGTGGGTGATAAAAATCAGCTGCCTTCTGTTGGACCAGGACAAGTGCTGCATGATTTGATTGATGCCCATCTAATTCCAAGTATGGAATTGAATGAAATTTATCGTCAAGGAGACGGGTCAACTATTATTCCCTTAGCACATGAAATCAAAGATGGACGTTTGCCAGGGGATTTTACTCAAAATAAAAAAGACCGTTCGTTTATTTCTTGCAATGCTTACCAGATTGAAGAAGTCATTCGACAAGTTGTAGCGAAGGCAAAAGAAAAAGGTTTTACATCTCAAGACATCCAAGTTCTGGCGCCAATGTACCGAGGTCCGGCTGGTATTGATGCGTTGAATAAAATGATGCAAGAAATTCTGAATCCTAATGAAACAAGCCAGCGCAAAGAAGTAAAATTTAACGACCGGGTTTACCGCATTGGAGATAAAATTCTGCAATTGGTCAATAACCCTGAATTAAACGTTTTTAATGGAGATATGGGAGAAATTACCAGTATTACTTATGCAAAAGAAACAGCAGATAAAGTAGATGAGCTGGTTATTCAATTTGATTCGAATGAAGTAACGTACAAACGAAATGAATGGAATAAAATCACTTTAGCTTATTGTTGTTCGATTCATAAATCACAAGGCAGCGAATTTAAGATGGTAATTTTGCCAATGGTTCAAAATTATGGCAGAATGCTCAGACGTGATTTGCTTTATACTGCGATCACCAGGAGCAGCGAATTATTAATTTTATGCGGAGAAAATTCAGCTTTTCAAGAATGTGTTATGAAATCTTCGGCTACACGTTTGACTACATTAAAAGAACGGCTTATAGAAGAAAAAGACGTCTTATCTGATGAAACGACACAAGCCGCTTTTAAGGAATCCTCAGAAGAAAAACATAAAACAGCTACTTCAGAATCAGTCGCTAGTGAGAAGACGCTAGAAGAGGATTCATTGTTTGAAATGAAAGAAGAAGTGCCGGCTTCTTATCGATTAACAATAGAATTGATTCAATCGAATAAAATTGATCCCATGATCGGCATGGAAGGTATCGCTCCTTAAAAAAAGAGCTAAAAGAAACAGGTAATCTGTTCTTTTAGCTCTTTTGACAGCTTAGAGTTTTTCAACATTAAAACCAGAAATAGCGTGAAGATGAAGAGAGCTGTAAATCAATTGTACGATAACCTAAAAGTTCACCGTCTGCTTGAACTTCTTCTCGTACAGCGGAATACAGGCGAAGGTTTTCAGTTTTAATATAATGCACATCTTTATGCTTTAAATGACGTCCGTCAGCTAGCAGTAACAAAAAAAGCCAAATAATTTTAAAGACAGAAGATTTTTCAAGGACAATTAAATCAACTTTATTGTCATATGGAGAAGCTTTGGGGGAAATTCTAATTCCACCGCCAAAATAAGGATGGTTATTCACGGTAACTAAAAAAGCCTTAGGAAAGGATAGCTTCTGATGGTCCGTTACGACTTCGATGGGGAACGCTTTTTGTTGAGACAAGACAGTGATGACCGAAATGAGATAAGTTAAGGAGCCAAGATGGTATCGATTCAAACGTGCTTTCACTGTTGATTGATTTGCTTGTTTGACGGTTGATGCATCAAATCCGACACCCACGTTGTTGACAGCATAACGGATTTGTTTTTTATTGTTTTCTTTAAATTGGATAACATTTACTTCTCTAGGTGTTTTAACAGATAAGATCTGCTCTAGTGCTTTTGAAGTGTTTTTTGAAATCCCTAATCCTTTTGCAAAATCATTTCCTGATCCTGCTGGAATATAAGCTAGTGGAATGTGTTTATATGTTTCACCAAGTCCTAACAGTGCTTCATGTAAAGTTCCATCTCCGCCGACAATCAGCAGTATAGCAGTGGCTGAACTAAGCAAAGCATTCAGTTCTTGAACTAATTCTGCTACTATTTTGACAGTATGACCGGCATAGCATGATTTATGTAAGGAAAAAGAAAGCTTTTTTTCCTTTACTTCTTTTACTAAAGTTTGACAAATAAGCTGACCTTTCCCGGAACCAGAAAGTTCATTAAAAACAATATGGATTTCTTTTGGCTTTATCATGGAAACTCCTTTAGTTAATTGATCGTTAGCTAGATAAGTATAAATCAAAGGAGATAAAAAAGTAAGAGGAAAAATAGTCAAACAGATACGAGACGGAAGGCTTGTTTACCCGAACAGAATAATTTAAAAAAAGGTTTCAAAGCAGAAAATTAATGATAGAATGAGCAGTGGTTTAAAAAGTTTGAGAAAAAAAAGGAGTTTATAATGAAAAAGAAAATAAAAAAAGATCATTTCCCCTTACAAGTAATCGACATCATTTTCATTGTTGTCGGTTCTTTTATCGCGGCAGTTTCATTTAACGTATTTTTATTGCCAAATTTAATTGTTTCAGGTGGGGTCAGCGGAATCAGCACAATTTTACATCGTTTGTTTGAATGGGATCCTTCGCTTGTTCAGTTCGCTTTTAATATTCCTTTACTGGCGTTGTGCTTTATTGCATTAGGTAAAGAAGCTGGGTTTAAAACTATTTTAGGAAGTTTAATTCTTCCAGGCTTTATTGGGATGCTTAGTTCTTTAGAGCCATGGACCATGAACCCCTTATTAGCGGCACTATTTGGAGGGATTACCACAGGTATAGGCCTTGGGTTAGTCTTTAAAGCAAAAGCCTCAACAGGCGGAACAAGTATTATAGCACAGGTGATCCATGTATACTTAAAGCTGCCTTTAGGGACAAGTGTTGCACTAATAGACGGCTTAGTTATTCTGGCTGCTTTAATTGCATTTGATGGAGAAATCGTCATGTTTTCTATTATCTCCCTATTTGTTATCAGTCGAACAATTGATATGATTCAAGTTGGCTTCAATCGTTCTAAGAACGTCATGGTGATTTCCGAAGCTGCTTCAGAGATCAAAACCGCTATCTATCAAAATATTAATCGAGGTGTTACTAATTTAAGCATTACTGGTGGTTATGGTAATCATGCTAAAGAAATGCTGATGTGCGTGGTAGATGAACAAGAATTTACGTATTTGAGAGAAACCATTTTAGAGGTAGATCCTGATGCTTTTGTTGTCGTGATGAGTGCTAGCGAAGTATGGGGAAAAGGTTTTACACTAGCTAAAGATTCTACTACTGAAAATTTGTAACCGCGTCGAAACACAATAGAAAAATAAAGTACAAGAGGTTGGGACAAAAGTTCCAACCTCCTTTGCATATCGGAATGTTTATGCTAGAACGTGTTCCAAAAAGCAGACCCAACGTCCGTTTTGTCATGCCTGTAGTAACTTTAGCTACGTAAAGACAGGATACACTTAGGCGCTAGCCTACAGTGTTTCTATTGAATGCTCGGTTGTCGTGTGACCATACTGCCCTTATTCGTTCCAGTTGCCTTAGCCCTTGCAGCTTTAGCTGCTTAGGGATACGGTATGCGAAGTAGAAGATTCGGGTCTAAACGCTTTTGTCTCACTCCCTTAATTTTTTTATTGACATTCAAATAAAGTTCTCCTATACTTTAGTCGATGGTAAAAGGATATGTCTCTTTTAATAATTGCTCAAAGAAAGGTTTTCCTAGGCTGAAAGAAAACTCGCAAAATGAATGAGATGCTCCCTTTTTTATATATAGTAGAAATACTATCGTTTCTCACGTTATCGAGAAGTAAGAGGTAATGAGTATGTCGAATGACATCATTGCAAACAAGGTGGTACCGCGATTAATTCGTCCTTGTCCGGCAATGTTGTAATTGGGCTTTTTTTATACCCTTTTTTTAACAAAAAATAGCTAGTAGATTGAAAGGAAGAACAAGGATGAAACAATTATCAAGTAATCAAGTACGTCAAATGTTTTTAGATTTTTTTGAAAAAAAAGGTCATTCAATTGAACCAAGTGCTTCTCTGGTGCCAATAGAAGACCCAACATTGTTATGGATCAACTCAGGAGTAGCCACACTTAAAAAATATTTTGATGGTTCAGTTATTCCTGAAAACCGAAGAATAGTAAATGCACAAAAAAGTATTCGGACTAATGATATTGAAAATGTTGGTAAAACGGCTAGACACCATACTTTGTTTGAAATGCTGGGGAACTTTTCTATTGGAGATTATTTCAAAGAAGAAGCGATCCTTTGGGCATGGGAATTTTTAACTGATGAAAAGTGGCTGAATTTAGATCCGCAAAAGCTTTATGTAACGGTTTATCCAGAAGATAAAGAAGCAGCTCAAATTTGGCGAGAAAAAGTAGGGTTAGCAGAAGATCATATTGTCGAAGTGGCTGATAATTTTTGGGATATCGGAGCTGGCCCAAGTGGTCCTGATTCAGAGATTTTTTATGACCGCGGCGAAGCATTTGATACTTTGGCAAAAGACGATCCCGAAAATTACCCAGGCGGTGAAAATGAACGATGGCTTGAGATTTGGAACTTAGTTTTTTCTGAATTTAACCACAAAGAAGATGACACTTACGAACCTCTTCCTAATAAAAATATTGATACTGGAATGGGATTAGAACGTCTTGTTTCAATTTTGCAAGATGCGCCTACCAATTTTGAAACAGATTTATTTATGCCGATCATTAAAGAAATTGAAAAAATAAGCAATGGTAAAAAGTATGGAGAAAACAGCCAAGACGATATTTCATTTAAAGTAATTGCAGATCATTTGCGCGCAGTGAGTTTTGCAATTGGTGATGGAGCATTACCTTCAAACGAAGGACGTGGGTATGTTTTACGTCGTTTATTACGCCGGGCAGTTATGCATGGGAAAAAACTTGGAATAGATGAAGCGTTCATGTATAAATTAGTACCGATTGTAGGGAAAATCATGTTCAGCCATTATCCAGAAATTCTGGAACAACAAACGTTTATTGCGAAAGTAATCCAAACAGAAGAAGAACGTTTCCATGAAACAATTAATGATGGGTTAATGATTTTAAACCAGTTAGTGGCTGATTTAAAATCAGCGGGAGAAACTCGGATCAGTGGAAAAGATATCTTTAAACTATATGATACTTTTGGCTTCCCGGTTGAACTTACAGAAGAATATGCAAAAGACGAAGGATTAACTGTTGATCATGAAGGTTTTATCAAAGAAATGGAAGCACAACGCAACCGTGCTCGTGCAGCGAGAAGCGATGAAAAATCAATGGGAACACAAAATCAATTGTTTTCAGAAGTTAAAGCTGAAAGTACATTTATTGGATATGACCAAACAACAGCAGAAGGGAAACTTGAAGTTATTGCAACTGATGAAAAACTAGTACCGAAAGCAGAAGTTGGCGATAAAGTTCGTTTGATTTTTGATCAAACACCGTTTTATGCTGAAATGGGAGGACAAGTCGCAGACAAAGGGCTTATCAAAGACGCTACAGGCCAGTTAGTTGGAAAAGTAGTGGATGTGAAAAAAGCTCCTGCCGGCCAGCCTTTGCATACAGTAGAGGTTCTAGAAGAACTTACTGTAGGAGAAACTTATCACTTATCTGTTGATGAAACAGTACGTCGTAAAATCACACGCAACCATACTGCAACACATTTATTGCATCAAGCATTAAAAGACAGCCTTGGCCAACATGCTAATCAAGCAGGATCATTAGTTACTGCAGATTACTTGCGCTTTGATTTTACTCATTTTGGTCAAGTGACGCAAATGGAATTGGCTGAGATGGAACGCAAAGTAAATGAAAAGATTTGGGAATCTCTTCCAGTCGCTACTGTAGAAACGGATATTGAAACAGCACGCGAAATGGGCGCTATGGCCTTGTTCGGTGAAAAATATGGGGACGTTGTCCGTGTTGTTAATGTAGGAGATTATTCGATAGAACTGTGTGGAGGCGTGCACGTTAAAAATTCAAGTGAAATTGGCGTCTTTAAGATTATTTCAGAGTCAGGTATAGGAGCCGGTGTGCGTCGTATCGAAGCTGTTACAAGCGAAGCTGCCTATAGATTCTTCCAGACAGAAGAACGTCGATTGAATAAGGTGGCACACTTAGTAAAAGCTCAACAAACTAAAGACGTAGAGGCAAAAGTCGAACAATTACAATCAGATCTTAAAGAAAAACAAAAAGAAAACGAAGCATTACAAGCGAAGCTGACCAATGAACAAGCAAATGATATTTTTGGTGAGGTTCAGGAAGTAAATGGTCTTACCGTCATAGCAGCAAAAGTAGAAGCCGCTGATATGAATCAATTGCGTCAATTTGCAGATCAATGGAAACAAAAAGCTGTTTCAAATGTTTTAGCTCTTGGTTTTGCTAAAAATGGAAAAGTTAATTTGTTGACAGCAGTTGATCAAGAAACCATTAAAAAAGGATTGAAAGCTGGAGATTTAATCAAAGAGATTGCTCCATTAGTCGGTGGCGGCGGCGGTGGACGCCCTGATATGGCTCAAGCAGGAGGAAAGAATCCAGCTGGATTAACTGCTGCATTAGATAGAGTTACAGACTGGGTCCAACAAAATAGCTAGGTAAAATCGGGAAAGAGAAGAGATAGACTGAAATCAGTAATTCTAAGGGTTTCAGTCTATTTTTTTTAGAACGAAAAAGAAAAGCGAATCAATGCAATAAAAAAGAAAAATAGAAATCTGGTTACAATTGTTTATAGTTATGTCAAGCGAAAGTAAAAATGTCCCAAAACCAAGAGTCACATTAATGCAAGCTTTTACTTCGCAAAAGCTTGCATTAATGTGACTGAATTTGTTAAAATTAGCCTTAAGCTGTTTGTTCAGCTTCGTACTCTTCGAGTGTTTTTCCGACACTGCGAAGATATCTTTTGAAAGATTCTAGTTTCCACGGGTGAGATTGTGGGGGAATATACTGGCGTCTTTCTTTTTTTTGCTCTGGAATCGGATCAAACTCTTTTGAGTAATAGTCATGCTCTTTCAGTCTCCTTGTTGTGTATATTTTTTCAGCTATATTTACATAGATATCTCCATTAAACGCTTCGATAATTAGCACCTTTGATTTTCGTGTGAAGTATTTATCTTCACTACCTTCCGTAGGCAGGTAGTAGTTATTTTGATAACGAATATGATGCCCACTATCCACTTTTCTATTCGCTACTCGTGCTAATAACAAATTGATTTCAGATTTAGTTGGTGCCTTTTCATAAATGGATTCCTTCGTTTTATGACCAAACTTCTTATTGAAAGTTCTAACCCATTTCGTTAAAAAATGATTGGCTTCCTCAATAGATTGTATTCCAGCTAATTCTAAATCTACAGGAAGTCGCGATTGAACAGTCCCGTTTAAGCGCTCTACACGTCCTTTAGCTTGTGGAATAGATGAAGTTCTAATTTCAATACCGAGTTGATGACAGGCAAACCCGAACTGGGTAAATGTATCTTCTTCAACCGCTCTCATGGCTTTTGATGTGTATTCAAAAACCGTTCGTTTATCTGTTAAAAAAGCTAAGGGAATGCCTTGTTTCGTTAGAATCTGATTGAGCACATGATAATAACCCTTGAGTGTTTCTTGCGTATCGAAATAAGCCCCAACGATATTACCAGAAGCGTCATCAATAGCTAAATGAAGATGTGTCACCTCTTTACCAAACCAGTTATAGGAACTGGCATCCATTTGAATAAGCTCCCCCTGATATTTCTTTCTAGGACGGCTGGGATGGCTTTTTTCGGGTAACTCCATTTGATCTTCGGCTCTTGGAACCAATGGGTTCTCAGCCTTTTTTTCTCCTTTCATCGATTTAGCTTTGATTCGAGCTTTTATTTTCTTACGCGTTTTTCTTTGGGTTTTAGGTGATAAAATATTCGCTCGATATAAAATACGACGAATAGTCGTATCGGTGTAACAGATGTCATAATCCTCCTTCAGAATTTCAGTAAAATGCTTCACATTAGGCTGTATCTTAAAACTTTGATAGAGCTCGACCACTTGTTTTTTTGTTTCCTTTGGCACAGCGTGCTTAGCCGTTTTTCCTCTGTTACCGTGTGAAAAAATAGCTTTTCCTCCTTTTTGATAGTCTTGAATCAATCTGTTGACTTGCCTCGTCGAGAGCCCAAGTTCAACACAAGCTCTCTTTTTTTCCTTTCTTTTTTCTGCCACAGCTTTTATTACTTTATATTTTTTATCTTCATTCATCGTTAGCATGATCCTTTTCATGAGTTTATTTTATCATTTTGGGACATTTTATGCTTCGACCTACTTAGGACATTATCACGTTCGAATGATAAAATCTGGTTACAATTGTTTATAGTTATTGTAGTTTGAAGTGCTTTCTTGTAGAATAAGAGTAGAGTTTACAGAAATCGGGGTGCAGAATATGAGTTCAATAGATGAAACAGTTCGGTTTAATGTCGGTGATAATCATGACAAAGATGTTAGACAGACATTAACACTAGTGTACGAAGCATTAGAAGAGAAAGGATACAATCCAATCAATCAAATTGTCGGTTATTTACTCTCTGGAGACCCAGCGTATATTCCACGTCATAAGGATGCCAGAAACTTAATTAGACGTCACGAGCGTGATGAAATAGTGGAAGAATTGGTTAGAACCTATCTGAAGACGAGTGGAGAAGAAGCCTGATGAGGACAATGGGATTAGATGTCGGTTCAAAAACAGTAGGTGTTGCAATAAGCGACCCATTTGGATGGACTGCTCAAGGAATTGAAATTATAAAAATCAATGAAGCTCAAGAAGAATTTGGAATGGTGAGGATCAGCGAGTTAATAAAAGAATACGAAGTTTCAAAAATCATCGTTGGGCTGCCCAAAAACATGAACAACTCTGTTGGCCCGCGTGCAGAAGCTTCCATTCGCTATGCTCAGCTTTTAAAAGATTTATTCGGAATTCCTATATTCTTTCAAGATGAACGGTTATCAACTGTGCAAGCTGAAAGAATGTTGATTGAAGAAGGCAATACTTCACGTGCAAAACGCAAAAAAGTAATAGACAAAGTAGCTGCAGTGATGATTCTCCAAAATTACTTGGACAGCAATCAAAACTAGCTTTTAAAGGAAAGTTACGTTAAAATGAATAAGAAGGATATTTATTTGTAAAGGAGAGTTGAATATGTCAGATGATCACAACCACAACCACAACCATGAACATGAACACGATCATGAACATGAAGGACATGAACATATTACAATTATCGATGAACAAGGAAATGAAGAATTGTATGAAATTCTATTTACTTTTGATTCAGATGATTTCGAAAAATCTTATGTTTTAGTTTACCCTGCTGGTTCTGCTGAAGGAGAAGAAGTTGAATTGCAAGCTTACTCTTATGTTGAAATGGCAGATGGCAAACAAGGTGATTTAGAACCCATTGAAACAGATCAAGAATGGGATATGATTGAAGAAGTATTGAATACTTTTATGGCTGATGACGAAGAATCATTTTAAGTAGAACATTTCAGCAGAAAGAATTGAATAACGTTAAAATTGAGCTAATGGATCTCTGATTAGCTCAATTTTGTTGTCTAGCATCAAATAATCTGTGTTCCACGAAAATGGTTAAATTAATGATAAATACATAATAAAATGATTGTTGTCTTTTTTTTACTACATAGAGTATGGTATTATGTATATTAGTGTAAGCTGGGAATTTAAAATAACTAAGATTAAGTGAAAAAAAGAGAGTAGAAAATCCGATGGTTTTCTTGATTTTGATAGGAGGGCCTCTTCTTGGTGAAGAAAGATACGCATAAACAGGCAATGAAGGAAAAAGAAAATAAAAAAGAACCTTATTCAAAAGTAGCTGAAAGGCAACAAGAAAAAAAAATGGTCAATAAAATTGTTTTGAGTATTATTACGATTTTATTTTTATTGCTGGTTGTCTTAGGTGTGGTAGGATACCATTATGTCACAACTTCTCTAGAACCATTAAATGCATCAAGCAAGGAAGAAATCCAAGTAGAAATTCCTTCTGGAGCCTCTTCAGCAGATATTTCACGTATTTTAGAGAAAGATAAGGTTATAAAGAGCGCTTCTGTATTTAGTTTTTATATTAAACTCAATAACGAAACTGATTTTCAAGCCGGGTATTATCTTTTTTCTCCTTCGATGACATTAGACGAAATTATTCATTCTTTACAAGAGGGAGGCAGTCCTGTAGCTTTTGACGGAACCAAAATTCTAGTTCAAGAAGGAGTAACAGTCGAACAAATTGCCGACTCGATTGAAAAATCAACTGATTTTACAGCTGCTGAATTTTTGAAGATTGTTCAAGATCCAAAGTTTTTAGCTGATTTACAAACTAAGTACCCTGAACTATTGTCTAATGCGATGGATGCTAAAGATACGCGATACGTTTTAGAAGGGTATTTATTCCCGGCAACTTATGACTTTACAGAAGAAATGTCGCTTAAAGAAGTTGTTGAAAATATGGTGAAAAAAACGGATGAAGTCATGCAGGAATATTATACTGCTATTCAAGAAAAACATTTAACTGTTCATGAAGTGATGACTCTAGCTTCTTTGATAGAACGCGAAGGCAATACATATGAAGATCGTACAAAAATTGCCAGCGTCTTTTTTAATCGTTTAGAAGCAGAGATGCCTTTACAATCGGATATTAGTGTGTTGTATGCTTTGAATAAACACAAAGAAGTCGTTACTTACAAGGATTTAGAAGTGGATTCCCCTTATAATTTATACAAAAATACAGGATACGGGCCTGGTCCTTTCGACAGTCCTTCGCAAGATTCAATTAAAGCAGTATTAAATCCTGCTGAAACCAACTATTTATATTTCTTGGCTGATACTAAAACGGGAAAAGTCTATTTTTCGAGAACTTATACAGAACACCAAGAACTTATAGATGAGTATATCACTGAGTAAATAAAAAAATTAAACAGAAGCATGAAAAGCATTGAGCCTATGGTTCAATGCTTTTCATAAGGAATGGAGCGAACAAAAGCATGAGTAATAGCATGAGCAATAGACACAAACCAATTGTCATTGGTGTAACAGGGGGATCTGGAAGTGGAAAGACAAGTGTTAGTCGTGCTGTTTATAATCATTTTTCAGGGCATTCCATTTTAATGTTAGAACAAGATTTTTACTATAAAGATCAAAGTGATTTGTCTTATGAAGAACGGTTAAATACAAACTATGATCATCCTTTTGCTTTTGATACAGATTTATTGATAGAACACTTAAACGATTTGATTCATTATCGTTCAATTGAAAAGCCAGTATATGACTATGAAGCACATACACGAAGTGACAAAGTTATTTTACAAGAACCAAAAGAAGTTATTATTTTAGAAGGTATTTTAATTTTAGAAGATAAGCGTTTAAGAGAGTTAATGGACATTAAAGTCTATGTTGATACAGATGATGATATACGTATCATTCGAAGAATCAAACGAGATATTGAGGAGCGAGGCCGGACTTTGAATTCTGTCATTGAACAATACCTTACAGTTGTTAAACCAATGCATACTCAATTTATTGAGCCGACTAAAAAATTTGCCGATATTATTATTCCAGAAGGCGGCAGCAACCAAGTAGCAATAGACTTAATGACTACGAAAATCAGAAGTATCCTTGAATATCAAATGAAAGCTTAAATTTTAAAAAATAATGAGGGTATTTCAGTTGTCTTTAAAAGAAAATATACTATTTGGTTTTTATCTATACCACTTCTTTATATAAATGGCAGCACTTCAAAAATAACACTTAAAATTAAATGAAATTAGATTTTAAGTGTTTACAAATGTCTGTCTTCATGGTATCTTGTCTCTATTGAAATTGTAAGTACGCTTTCAATAATAAAATAAATGAGATAAGAACCAATAGATAAGTTTGATTTAAAAAGGAGAATTTAGTTATGATAGAAAAGGTATATCCAATGACTTTAGAAGGTAAAGAAAAATTGGAAGCAGAATTAGAAGAATTGAAAACAGTGAAAAGAAAAGAAATCGTAGAAAGAATAAAAATTGCACGCAGCTTTGGCGATTTATCAGAGAACTCTGAATATGAATCTGCTAAAGACGAGCAAGCGTTTGTTGAGGGACGGATAACAACAATTGAAACGATGCTGCGTTTTTCTGAAATTATTGATAATTCCAATAGTGCAGCAGATGAAGTATCTTTAGGACGCAAAGTAACGTTTGTTGAATTGCCTGATGGAGATGTAGAAGAATATACAATTGTCGGAAGTGCAGAAGCAGATCCATTTAGCGGTCGTATTTCAAATGATTCGCCGATTGCAAAAGCACTAATGGGCAAGAAAATTGGAGACGAAGTAGTCATCTCAACTCCAGGTGGCGATATGACAATTAAAATTTCTAGTATTGAATAATAAATTGACTAAAACAGCAACCTTTTTGTAAAGTGTTGCTGTTTTTATTCATTTTTTTGATAAAATCAGACTTTAGTTGTAGGAGAAATTCATGCTTTAGCTGGCTGCTTGTTTTAAGCGCGTACCCTATACTTGTTGTATCCTACAGCAATACTGAGAAAGGAAAGAAGAGTAAGATGAATAAAAAATGGCAATTATTTATTTTAATTGAAGCCCTATTGCTCTTGTGGTTAGTATATGAAGCATTCAGTAACATGGGTACTTTAGCTTTTATTATTATGGGGGCTTTCATTTTATTGCGCAGTAAACAAGTAAAAAGAAATTCTAAACAGCAAACTTATTTAGTGATTGGCGGTTTTTTGATTTTAATGGCCCTTTTATCGACAAGTGCGATTTGGTTCATGTTGATTTGTGCCATCTTATTTTTCGCAACTACTGGGGGAAATTTATTTTCGAAGTTCGATTCATTGAATTTTGAAAATGTACCATGGCAAGAAAAAGACATTATTGTCGTAGAAACAACTGAATCTTTACCTAAGGACGGTAAACGATTCAAGCGGAAATGGATCGGAAATGAACGAATCGGAAATACCGTATACGAATGGGATGATATTAACCTCACTGTATTTATGGGAGATACGATAGTGGATATTGGAAATACGCTTTTACCGAAAAATGAGAGTTATGTGGTGATCCGCAAAGGATTTGGAAAAACGCGCATTCTAGTACCGGCTGGTATTGGAATTATGGTTGAACATAGTGCTTTTAAAGGAAAAGTAAATTTCGAAGGAGAAACATACGCTTTAAATAACGAATCCGTTAAATTATATAGTCAGCAATTTAATGAGAGTTCTCGAAAATTAAAACTGATTACAACTGTTCTAATAGGAGATTTAGAGGTGATTTCAATATGAAAAAAGAAAACATCAAGATGCGGTTCATTCAGATTGCTTTTTTTTCATTTTTGATTTTACTTGGTGTATCCTTATGTTATGGATATGCATTTTCTCCTGAAACTTGGCATATTAATATTTTTACGGCCAGGTTTCTACATATTCCTTATTTGCTTTATCTGATAGGACTAGCTCTGTTGATCGGTTTGATTACTACATTGCTGATTTATGTCAATCAGCGCAGAGAGTGGCATCAATTAGAAGAGACGCTTCGATTACTTGCAAGCGGAAACTATTTGCCGGAATACTTTGAAGATTTCTTAACAGATACAGAAGGAGAGATCGATTATTTAGAAGATATAAAAGCTTCTTTGTCTGCTATTCGTATGAAGCTGCTTGAATTATCAAAAGAAGTACAAGACCAAAGCAATTTGCCTAAATTAGTTGATGGGCAAACAAAAGAAGAGATACTGGAGATCGAGCGGCACCGCCTGGCCAGAGAACTACACGATTCTGTTAGCCAACAATTATTTGCTGCTATGATGATGCTATCAGCTATTAATGAACAAGTAGAGGGTTCCGATACTGGATTACAAAAACAGTTAAAGATGGTAGAAGGTATTATTAACGAGTCACAATCGGAAATGAGAGCTTTGTTACTTCATTTAAGACCCATTAATTTAGAAGGAAAAACGTTAAAAAAAGGAATTGAGCAATTATTAACTGAATTAAAAACAAAAATTCAAATCCAACTCACCTGGGAAATTGATGATGTACTGTTGGCTACTGGTATGGAAGACCACCTTTTCCGTATTGTTCAAGAACTCCTTTCAAATACATTACGGCATTCAAAAGCAAAAGAACTAGAAGTTTATTTACATCAATTTCCTGATTCGCTATTATTAAGAGTGATTGATGATGGTATTGGATTTAATCCTGATGATAAAAAAGCAGGGAACTATGGATTAGAAAATATCAAAGAACGAGTAAATGGAATGGGCGGGACGTGTAAAATAATTAGTTTCATTAATAAAGGAACAAGTATAGAAATCAAAATACCTCTCATTAAAAGGAGCGAGGCTGAATGATAAAAGTGTTATTGATCGATGATCATGAAATGGTGCGTTTAGGTGTTTCATCCTATTTATCCATCCAATCAGATATTGAAGTGATTGGGGAAGCTGAAAATGGAAAAATCGGCTATGAAAAAGCGTTAGCATTAAGACCAGATGTTATTATGATGGATTTAGTAATGGACGTAATGGATGGTATCGAATCAACTAAAGCTATTATGACTGAATGGCCAGAAGCGAAGATTATTATTGTGACTAGCTTTATTGATGATGAAAAAGTCTATCCAGCTCTTGAAGCAGGGGCTGCTAGTTATATACTAAAAACCTCTACTGCTAGCGAAATAGCTGAAGCTATCCGTTCTACTTATAAGGGAGAAACTATTTTAGAACCAGAAGTTACAGGTAAAATGATGATGCGATTTTCTCAAAAGAAAACTCATCAGCTGCATGAAGACTTAACTAAACGAGAAAAAGAAATCCTACTTTTGATCGCACAAGGCAATTCAAACCAAGAAATCGCAGACGCTCTATTTATTACATTAAAAACAGTTAAAACGCATGTTTCTAATATACTAGCGAAGTTAGATGTCGACGATCGGACGCAAGCAGCTATCTATGCATTTAAGCATCATTTGATTCAGTAGTCATATTGATTGATTTTGTTTTTAAAGCTAATAGCGTACAAATTCAGTACCTGTTTTTTTTGCTGAGGTATGTTAAACTATTACTAGAAAGTCAGTGGATTGGAAGGAGGATTCATAAGTAAAGAGTACTTATGAAACTAACACATGAAAATAGAATTAACACCAGCAGCTATTGAGTGGTTTGAAAATGAAGTTGGGGTTTCTCCAGAGAGCGGTGTGCGGTTTTTAGGCAAGGTTTATGGAAAAACAAACGTTCATGAAGGTTTCTCTGTAGGAATGGCTGTAGATCAGCCTGAAGATGCTCTTGTAAAAGAAGAAATTAACGGAGTTTTGTATTTTATTGAAAAAAATGATGAGTGGTTCTTTAGTGGATATGATTTACAAGTTGATTTTAATGCGGAAAAGGATGAACCTATTTATACTTTTGTTGTTCAAGAAGACTAAAGAGATAAAAAGAGGAGTTGGGACTTTTGTCCCAACTCCTCTTTTATTTTATAATTATTTTTTTAAACAGACTCAAAAGCCAAAGTTGGTATCTTTTATACCGGCATAATAACTGGTAAAACCATTGGATGGCGTTCCGTTTTCTCGTATAAGAACGGTTTAAGACTTTCAGTAATAGCAGCTTTAACCATTTGTTCTGTAATGGTGTCTTCGCTAGTAGTGAGTAGTTTTCTCAAACCACGAGCAATTACTCGCTGAGCATCATTGATTAATTCGCCAGATTCACGCATATAAATAAAGCCACGTGATAAAATATCTGGTCCAGCTAAAATTTCTTTCGCTTTGTAATCAATCGTCACCACAACTACAACTAAACCTTCTTCTGAAAGCAAACGGCGGTCACGTAAAACAACATTTCCAATATCTCCGATGCCTTTACCATCTACATAAACATCGCCAGCATCAAAATGTCCAGCACGTCTTGCAGAATCAGCTGTCAGAGCAAGAACATCGCCATTTTCTAAAATAAAACAATCTTCTTTTGGAATACCTACTTGTTCAGCTAAACCAGCATGAATTTTTTGCATCCGGTACTCCCCGTGAACAGGGACAAAAAACTTAGGTTTTATTAACCGCAGCATTAATTTTTCTTCTTGTTGTCCACCATGACCAGAAGTATGGATGTTGTTGACTTTTCCATGGATCACATTTGCTCCAGCCTCGGACAGCAAGTTAATCACCCGATTGACGCTGGCAGTGTTGCCAGGAATCGGCGAACTAGAAAAGATGACTGTATCACCAGGTTGTACCGAAATTTGTCGATGTGTACCGTTAGCGATTCGGCTTAAAGCTGCCATTGGTTCTCCTTGTGAGCCAGTACATAAAATAATTGTCTCGTTAGCAGGTTGACGATTTAATTCCTGTGCTTCAATAAATATGTCATCTGGAGCTGTAATATAACCTAGCTGACGGCCTGTTGCAACAGAAGCTTCCATGCTTCGCCCGAAAACAGCAATTTTTCTGCCCGTTTTAATTGCTGCATTAGCAACTTGTTCCAAGCGGGAAATATTTGAAGCAAAAGTTGCGAATATAATCCGACCTTCCACTTTTTGCATAATACTTGTGATAGATTCTCCAACTACTTGTTCAGATTTAGTGAAATTTGGAATTTCAGCATTTGTACTATCTGAAAGCAGAGCCAAGACACCTTCGTCTCCAATTTTAGCCATTCTATGCAGATCAGCTGGTTCGCCAACTGGAGTAAAATCAAATTTGAAATCGCCTGTTGCTACAATATTGCCAGGCGGTGTCTTAACGACAACCCCATAAGCCTCAGGAATACTATGAGTTGTTCTAAAAAAGCTAACACTCGTTTTACGGAATTTAATGACCGCATCTTCATTGATTTCATGTAATTCAGTATCACGTAATAATCCGTGTTCATTTAACTTATTACGAATCAAGGCACTTGCAAGCGGGCCAGCATAAATAGGAATATTAGCTTGTTTTAATAGGAATGGGATTCCGCCAATATGATCTTCGTGACCATGAGTAATGACTAAAGCTTTTACTTTATTTATATTTTGGACAATGTAACTATAATCTGGAATGACATAATCAATTCCTAGTAAGTCGTCTTCGGGAAATTTAATACCAGCGTCAATAATGATGATTTCATCTTGAAATTGAACACCATAAGTATTTTTACCAATTTCACCTAAACCCCCAATGGCAAAGACGGCTGCTTCATTGTTTTTTATAGAAAGTTTCATTTAGAAAACTCCGTGATAATAAATTCCGGATTCTTTTGTTCGTAATCTAAATGTTTTCCTTCAAGAGGCTGAACAAATTCAATATTGAAGGGGGTATTTTGTTCAACAATTGAACGGGCTTCTATACTAGTTTCAGCTTCAAGATAAAGTGTTTTAGTTTCTTCCCGTTTTGGATTTCTTACTTTTGTTTCTTGATAAGTGATTTTAAAAATCATTTTTTTCTCTCCTTTTAACTGTCATCATTTATGATGAGTTGTGTTAGTAATCATTTATTTGGTGATATTTTTGTTGCATAATGAAAAAACCATCGACTTACAGTAGTCAGTGATGATTAGATAAAACCACATCAGTTTTGTCTTATTTTTATATAGGAAAAACAATATAGAAAAAATGGGCAGCATGTTAAAGTAAGCGAACGATAAAATACTTTATAATATTTTTTCCCGAACTGGTGGTTGTGGTAGTCTCACAACAGGTAGTATCATTTTACCATAATTCAATAAGTAAGTATAGAAACTACGTTCAATCTTGAAGAAAAGCTAATAAAGTTATGTATTCGGATAAAAAAATAAAGTAAGAATGTTCCTTTTCCTTAAATTATGCTATATTATTGGAATGATTACACCCTTAATTTTTAAAAGGAGATGAATAGATGAAATTAATGTGGCGTTATTTAAGGAATTATAAAGGGTTGTTACTCTTAAATTTTATTTGTGTATTTGGGTTTGTTCTTATTGAATTAGGGTTGCCCACTTTACTAGCTTTAATTATCGATAAAGGAATCGTTATGAATGATTTTTCAGTTGTTACATATTATGGCATATGGATGATTGTGATTGCTGTTATAGGTCTAGCGGGACTCATTGGACTTGCTTACGCAGGCAGTAGGATCACGACTAATATTGTGAGAGACATTAGAAACGATATATTTATGTCAGTTCAAGCTTTTTCACATAGTGAATTTAATCAAATTGGTGTGTCTTCATTGGTAACAAGAACGACAAATGATGCTTTTCAAATCATGACTTTTTTACAGATGGTATTAAGACAAGGTATGATGACACCTATTATGTTTATTTCTAGTTTTATTATGATTGTGCGTACAAGTTCATCACTTTCTTATGTCGTCTTAATCGCTATTCCTTTTCTTTTTGCAATTGTTTGGCTGATCGCTAAACGTTCAGAGCCTTTATCAGAAACTCAACAAGCAAACTTAGATAACATCAATCAGAATTTACGTGAAAATTTAACTGGTTTACGAGTTATTCGAGCATTTGTTAAAGAAGCTTTTCAAGAAAAAAGATTTGTTAAGGTCAATCAAGCATATACAGCTGTTTCAAAAAAGCTGTTTAAATTAATGGCCGTAGCCATGCCGGTTTTTTCTATTATTTTTAATTTGATTCTAGCAACAATTGTTTGGTTGGGAGCTGTGGAGATCCAAAAAGGAAGTTTACAAGTAGGTAGCTTGATTGCATTTATAGAATATATTTTTCATGCCCTTTTTTCATTTATGCTATTTGCAAATGTATTTATGATGTACCCGCGTGCTGCTGTTTCTGCTGAACGAATAGAAGAAGTGTTGCAAACAAAGCCATCCATTGATGAAAATGAAGGTGGAGTAACGGAAACAGCTATTCATGGGCACATTGCATTTGAAAATGTTACCTTTGCTTATCCGGGAAATACTGAATCTCCTGTTATCCGAAATGTTAGTTTTACAGCTGAACCAGGAGAAACAGTAGCTTTTATCGGAAGTACTGGAAGCGGAAAATCAACGCTAATTCAATTGATTCCGCGTTTCTATGATGTGACAAAAGGCCGTATTTTGATTGATGGAGTAGACGTAAGGGATTATCAACTTCGCGCCTTAAGAAAAAAAATCGGCTTTATCCCACAAAAGGCGCTGCTTTTTACCGGAACCATTTCTCAAAACATGCGGTACGGCAAATGGAATGCATCCACAAAAGAAATTGAACAAGCAACAGATATTTCACAAGCAAAAGAATTTATATTATCTAAACCAGATCAATACGAAGAGCTTTTAGCAGAAGGCGGCAGTAATATGTCGGGTGGGCAAAAGCAGCGGTTATCGATCGCTCGAGCGATTATAAAAAAACCAGATATTTATATATTCGATGATAGTTTTTCAGCTCTAGATTATCAAACTGATGCACGGCTTAGAGAGCGATTGAAAGCTGAAACTCAAGAAGCTTCTGTATTGATTGTTGCTCAACGCGTGGGTTCTATCCGGCATGCAAATAAAATAATTGTCTTGGATAAAGGAAATGTGGTAGCTCAAGGAACGCACGAAGAGTTATTAAAGACTTCAGAGATTTATTATGCGATTGCAGCTTCGCAATTGACGAAGGAGGAATTAGCATGAGAGGATCGGTAGTGGCCATTCGTCGCTTATGGAATTACATCAAGCCATATAAAGTAGGCTTTTTTGCAGCTATCTGTCTGACGATGCTTTGTATGTTAATGAATGCTTTACAACCGTTTATTATTGGTTTAGCCTTAACGGAGGTAGGCAATAATGTAGCAGATATGTTGAAAGGAATACCGGGAGCGAAAGTCAACTTTGCATATGTTCGTCAAATTATTTATGTCATGTTAGGAGTAGCAGGTATTTATCAAATCACCTTATATACTTCTTCTTATATTATGACGAATGTTGTCCAACATACGATGCGTGACTTGCGGAACGATATAGAAGGAAAAATCAATCGGTTGCCTGTTGCTTATTTTGACCGTAACCAACAAGGGAATATCCTAAGCCGGGTAACCAATGACGTGGACGCGGTCAGTAATGCTATGCAGCAAAGTTTGATTCAAATCGTAAATTCGATTATGGGGATTATTTTCGCTATTGTGATGATGTTGTATTTATCTGTACCATTAGCAGCTATTATATTATTGATGATTCCAACGTCTTACGCGATTTCTAAATTTATTATTCGCAAATCACAACCTTATTTTATTGAACAGCAAGATGCGTTAGGAGCTATGAATGGACACGTACAAGAAAGCTTCAGCGGTTTTTCTGAAATAAAATTATATGGGAAAGAAAAAGATAAATTAGAAGAATTTAAAGTTATTAATCAGCGCTTAAATAAATTTGGATTTAAAGCAGCTTTTGTATCTGGCATAATGAGTCCTTTAATTGGACTTGTCACTAATTTGGTTTATTTTGGAGTAGCAGTGATTGGTGGGCTATTTGTTATCCAAGGCACCCTTTCTTTAGGGAACTTACAAGCTTTCACTCAATACATTTGGCAAATCAACCAACCTTTATCACAAATTACACAATTATCGGGTGTGCTACAGAGTGCTGCAGCTGCAGTCGGCAGGATTTTTGAAATATTAGACGAACCAGAAGAAAAACCTGATGCTATTCGGGTTGAGTTACCCGAAACAGTAGCTGGCGATGTCAGCTTTGAGCAAGTAACATTTGGTTATACTAAAAACAAGCCTTTGATAAAAGACTTAAATGTTCAAGTGAAAAGCGGACAAATGGTTGCTATTGTCGGACCAACTGGGGCAGGAAAAACAACTTTGATCAATTTATTAATGCGTTTTTATGACGTAGATAGCGGCGCCATCAAAATAGACGGCATTGATACTAAAACAATGTCTCGAAAAGATGTGAGATCGCAATTTGGTATGGTTTTACAAGATGCTTGGCTTTATAATGGTACAATTGCTGATAACATACGATTTGGAAAATTAGACGCTACTGAATATGAAGTAGTTGATGCGGCCAAAACTGCTAATGTTGACCATTTTGTTCGTACATTGCCAGACGGATACAATATGGTATTGAACCAAGAAGCATCTAACATCTCATTAGGGCAAAAACAATTATTGACGATTGCACGTGCAATCATTTCCGATCCCAAGATTTTAATTTTGGATGAGGCAACTAGTTCAGTCGATACCCGATTAGAAGCATTGATCCAAACAGCAATGAAAAAAGTCATGGAAGGCCGGACAAGTTTTGTGATTGCTCACCGACTGTCAACAATTCGCGATGCTGATTTGATTCTAGTAATGGATCAAGGAGAAATCGTGGAACAAGGCAATCATCAAGAGCTATTGAATAAAGGCGGATTTTATGAGAAGCTGTATAATAGTCAATTTAAACAAGCAGAAGAATAAAATTAAATGAGCGTCTTAAAAAGATGCTCATTTTTAATTATTTTTTTTAAGTATAGAAAGGGTTGGTTACAAATAATGCAAAAGAAAATGATTTTTTTTGATATTGATGGAACTCTCTTAAATGATGAAAAAAAAGTATTGCCTAATACAAAAAAAGCTTTAAAACAATTAAAAGAAAATGGACACGAAGTTGTCATTGCAACAGGAAGAAATCTGGCTTTAGCTCAAATTGTTATCGATGAATTAGAGTTTACAAACTACATTCTTTGCAATGGCGCAGCAGGTTATTACCATAATGAATTGGTTTTTGAAAACAAATTGGATCTAAAAGAATTTGAACGGTTGCTGCAAGTAGCTGATGCGCAAGAACATGCTATTGTGTATGAATCAGTGGATGCTTTAAAAAGACGTCATACAGAAAATGATATTAGAATGATGACAGCCATGAAAAGCGTCGGTTCAAGTGTTCCGCCGCATGATGCGGATTATTATTTGCATCATCCATTATATCAAGGATTGATTTTTTATCCTGATGCAGAAAAAGCTGCTTATGAAAATGGTCAATTTCCTAAATTTAAATTTGTCCGTTGGCATAACACTGGGGTAGATATTGTTCCACATGATGGCTCTAAGGCTCGTACAGTTTTAAAATTTGCTGAAAACCAAGGATTTAAGGTGGAAGATACGATAGCTTTTGGTGACGGACTAAATGACCTTGAAATGCTGACTGAAGTGGGAATGGGAGTAGCTATGGGGAACGCATTAGAAACGATCAAACTAAAAGCAGATAAAGTAACGGAAAATTGCAACGAAGATGGAATTTACCTTGCGTTGAAAGACCTTCATCTGATATAATCAAGGCAGTTATAAATAAGAATTTATTCTTATTTATGGGGGTATAGCTCAGCTGGGAGAGTGTTTGGCTGGCAGCCAAAAGGTCAGGGGTTCGATCCCCCTTATCTCCATACGTGCAGTTATTCTGTATAATTCGAAACCACTAAGAACTGTTTACCTGACAGAATTCTTAGTGGTTTTTTGTTTGTTAAGGAATGTTTGTTTTAGTCTATATTTAAATACCTTTGCTCATATTCTGCTCACCTTTTTTCATTGGTCAGACTTTTAAAATAGAGAGTTTGCTCTCCTCTAATATTCACATATCGTCTGTCATCTTGCTCCATTTTTTAAGAGTGACAAATTGGATATGGCGAATTTCATCAAATTCAACTTTTGTGTTATTTATAAAAATGCCTAATGCGTCACCACCCTTAATAAGCCCTATAATATCAGCTTCATACATTCCATTTTGGTCTACTTTTTCAAGTTGAATAGCGACGGTTTTATTTTTTACAATGGCTTCGTTCAATAGTGCTTCAATTTCTTTTTGAGTCATTTGTCTTTTTTGGTGATTTAAACTTTTTCTTTCACTGGTTTCTTTTTCTTGAGCAGCGGTATGCTCTGATAAATAGAAGCCGGCCCATTTTTTAATCCCGCGATCTCGGTACTCTCCATTTAAAAAACTCATTGTATGCCCTCCATTCCGCCAGCGTGTCCCCCAATAAGCGAACTCCGATTAATAGCTGTAGCTCCTTCTAAAAGACTGCTCGCATGTACCAATGATTGAAACCCATATTTGTCTCTTATTCTATCCACCAACAGATCTAACTTTTCGTTTGCAATTTGTTGAGAAGGATCTTCAAATAAATCTAATTGGATATGACTTGTATATGTTAAATTTGAATAGGTAATGCCAATATTTCGAACAGCTTGCCCATCATAGTATTTAGTAAAGAGTTCAAAGCAATACTGCACTAGTTTTTTCGAGTTAGAAGTAACAGGTACCTTCATTTGACGTGAAAAACCGCGTTCTTCTGTATTCCTAGAATAACCAACAGAAAGAGTGACACAACCTGTTTGACAATGGTGTTTTCTGATGCGTGTTGCGACTTGTTCAGCCATTTCCCGAATAACAATTTTAATTTCTTGTCTGTTTACGTAATCTTTGGTAAGGATCTGAGAGTTTCCATAACTTTTCTCTAATGGCCGGTACGGTTCTCTAATATTGCTGCGGTCGATTCCCCAAGAACTAGCATACAATTGTTCTCCGATAAGCCCAAAAGACTCTCTTAGATGATAGAAATTGGAGTGTGCTAGATCGTATACTGATTTAATGCCTAAATGCTTTAATCGTTTTTCAGTTCGTTCCCCAATACCCCACATGTCAGTCATGTTTTTTATTTTCCAAATCGTTTTCGGCACATCTTTGTATCGCCACTCCGCAATGAAATCGGCATTGTATTTTGCTTCGTTATCTAAAGCTAATTTAGCTAAGAGCATATTGTCTCCAATCCCGATCGTTACATACAAACCTGTCTTTTTATAAATATGATATTGGATCATTCTGGCCATATCGTAAGCATTTTTTCTTTTAAAGAGTTTTAAACTAGATCTAACCGATACAAACGATTCATCTATACTATAAATATGTAAATCCTCATCAGAAACGTACTTGCGAAAAATATCATTGATTTCAGTATTTTTCTCAATATAAAAATTCATTCGCGGAGGAACGATCAACAAATCGGGATGAGGAGGGATTTCCCATTTTCTAGAAACATTGCTGATACCCAATACTTTTTTTGCTCGGGGAGAAGCAGCTAAAATCAAACCCCCGGAATTTTCAGCGTTGCTCATTACAACCAACATCGTTTTTAAAGGATGTAAACCGCGTTCGATACATTCAACGGAAGCGTAGAATGATTTTACATCAACACAGAGAATATCTTGACTTAATTCTCTCGAATAATCGAATACCATTGGAACTCCTCCTTTTTGATTTCATTATACCGAACATACGTTTGTTTTGTAAAGCAAATAGAGACAAAAAAACAACTCTTTACTATTAGAGATTAAAAGTTGTTTTACGCGCGAACTTAATTTAATGTGTTTATAGATAAAAAAAGCAGGTACAAAAGAGTTTGAGTTCTTTTGTACCTGCTTTTATATTGTTAACGAAGATCAAGAAATAATAGATACGTTATCATCTAATTTAAAAGGTGCATCTTGATTGATATGATCATAGAACATAATACCATTAATATGATCAATTTCATGTTGTACTACAATAGCTGGATAATTTTTCAAGCGAATCTTTTGTTGTTCGCCATTTAAGTCTAAATAAGTTACAGTTACTCGGCTATGGCGAGGTACATATCCAGGTACTTCACGATCAACAGAAAGGCACCCTTCACCTTCTGCTAAACAAGCACTTTGGACAGAATGACTAACCACTTTTGGATTAATCATAACAGCGCTTAGAATAGGCTCATTGGTTTCATCTTCCATATCAGGGATGTGAACTGCAATGATTCGTTTTGAAATGTCTAATTGTGGTGCTGCTAAACCAACGCCAGCTCGCAATTGATACTTTTCAGCTAATTCTGGATCTTGACTGTTTTGTAGAAATTCCAGCATGTCTTGACCTAATTTTTTTGTTTCTTCATCAAGAGGAAAAGTTATCTCTTCAGCAGGTAAACGTAATGTCGGATTTCCTTCCCTAATGATGTCGTTCATTGTAATCATTTTTATTTCACTCCTGTGTAGTAGTTTTTCTAATATCTGTATAAAGTAAAGGATATGATTAATTATCAACTTAATAATCTTAACAGCAAATATAACAAAATGCACGAAAAAAATGTCTTGTTGTTCTGGTGTTGTAAAGTTTCTGAAAAGAAAAGCTTTTTTTTAAAAAAGAAGTATGAGATAATCATGAGAAAGAAAAAAAGCCTTGTTAATCATTGGCCGAAGAAAGAAGGAGACGATATAATGGAAGAAGCAAGAAAATATATTGAAGAAACCTACTCTAAATTAGTGAAGAAAGATCCAGATCAAACTGAATTTTTACAAGCGGTAAAAGAATTTTTAAATAGTATTGAGCCTGTTTTTACTGCTCATCCAGAATTTATTGAACAAAATATTTTGGAGCGTATCATTGAACCAGAACGCATCATTCAATTTAGAGTTCCTTGGACTGATGATCAAGGAAGAGTCCAGGTAAATAGAGGATTTCGTGTTCAATTTAATTCAGCCAATGGTCCATATAAAGGCGGTCTGCGTTTTCATCCAAGCGTAAACCAAAGTATTATAAAGTTTTTAGGGTTTGAGCAAATTTTCAAAAATAGCCTAACCGGGTTGCCTATCGGCGGTGGAAAAGGCGGCAGCGATTTCGATCCTAAAGAGAAATCAGATGCAGAAGTCATGCGTTTTTGTCAAAGCTTTATGACTGAATTGCAACGCCATATTGGACCGGATCTTGATATTCCTGCAGGAGATATTGGGGTAGGGGGAAGAGAAATAGGCTATCTGTATGGTCAATATAAACGAATCAATGGCTCTCAAGCAGGAGTGTTGACAGGAAAGCCGCTTATGTTAGGGGGCAGCTTAGCGAGAACAGAAGCTACCGGTTATGGTTTGGTGTATTTTACAGATAAAATGCTGCAAAATGAAGGCAAATCATTTGAAAATAAAAAAGTAATTGTCTCTGGTAGTGGAAACGTTGCTTTATACGCCATTCAAAAAGTTCATGAGCTGGGCGGAACAGTCATTGCTTGTTCCGATTCCAATGGATACATTTTAGATCCAGCTGGAATTGATTACACAACCGTTAAGCAATTGAAAGAAGTAGAAAGAAAGAGGATCTCAGAATATGTTACAACTCATCCCACTGCGATTTACTCTGAAGGTAATATCTGGGATATTGAAGAAGCTTACCAAATTGCGTTGCCATGTGCTACACAAAATGAAGTCAATAAAGACTTAGCAAAGAACATGATTGCACAAGGTGTGATTGCTGTAGCAGAAGGAGCTAATATGCCTTCTGATTTAGAAGCTATAGAAGTTTATCGCCAAGCAGGTATTTTGTATGCACCTGGTAAAGCTGCTAATGCAGGTGGAGTTGCGGTGTCTGCTTTAGAAATGAGCCAAAATAGTCAACGATTAAGTTGGTCGTTTGAAGAAGTAGATGAGAAATTGACGGATATTATGGAAGCAATTTATACCGAGGTGCGAGATACTGCAAAACTTTATCAGGTAGAAGGAGATTTTGTAGCCGGAGCCAACATAGCTGGGTTTGTTAAAGTGGCTCTTTCCATGATAAGCCAAGGCATAGTCTAAAAAAGTAAAAAGAAACAAGTTCTTAAAAAAGAATTTGTTTCTTTTTTAAAAAACAAAATTGTTTTTATTGGCCATTGTCAGAAAACTTCTTTAACAAAAATAATAATAATATTTGAAAATTAGAAAATTCTAATTTTGTAATAAGTAATGTGAAAAAAATAACATGTAACATTTGTCTTTTAAACTGTACTGATTATAATACAGTTAATTTAAAATTATATAACAGTTTTATCTTTAAACGAACAATTTTGCGGTTTCACTTTTTTATAAGGGGTAAAATAAATTAGAAAAGAAGCAAAAAATAACGTAGTGAAAATATTCACTAGCCATTCATGAAACAAACCGTTTTTTATTTTCATTGTTGTTGAATTAGTTTTCATTGCTGTAGTGGTGTTGATATACTTGCATAACATAGGAAAGAATGGTAAATTTAACAAGTAAACAGTTTGCACTAATACAGATTAAACAACTGTATAAAACAGCACCTTACAAAAAATAGATTGTAAAAGAGAGGAATGGATTACAAATGGCTAACAAGAAACAACCTGTAGATTTCGAAGCATTGTTAAGCACAATTGATGCTGCTTTTCCAATGGTCCAAATCTTAGATAAGGACGGTAAAGTCGTTAATGAAGATATTATGCCTGATTTATCTGATGATCAATTAGTCGAATTAATGGAGAGAATGGTATGGTCTCGTATCCTGCATGAACGCTCAATGGCGCTTGCTCGTCAAGGACGTTTAGGTTTCTATGCTCCTACTGCTGGACAAGAAGCATCACAAATGGCAAGTTATTTTGCATTTGAAAAAGAAGACGAATTATACCCTGGATACCGTGATATTCCTCAATTGATCCAACATGGTTTGCCAGTTTCAAAAGCTTTCTTATGGTCTCGTGGACATGCTGAAGGAAACCAATATCCTGAAGATTTACATGCTATGCCGCCTCAAATTATTATCGGAGCACAAATTATCCAAGCTGCCGGCGCAGGACTTGGATTGAAAAAACGTGGCAAACAAAATGTTGCTTTCACTTATACAGGTGATGGCGGTTCATCTCAAGGGGACTTTTATGAAGGTATGAACTTTGCTGGAGCTTATAAAGCACCAGTCGTATTCTTTGTACAAAATAATGGATACGCAATCTCAACTCCTCGTCATAAACAAACTGCAGCTGTTACTTTAGCTCAAAAAGCTGTTGCAGCAGGAATCCCTGGTATTCAAGTAGACGGAATGGATCCATTAGCAGTTTACTCTGTTGCTAAACAAGCAAGAGAATGGGCACTTGCTGGAAATGGTCCTGTACTAATTGAAACAGTAACTTCTCGTTTTGGTCCTCACTCAACTTCAGGAGATGACCCAACACGTTACCGTGATCAAGAAAGTTTTGACTATTGGGAACAACGTGATCCATTAATTCGTTTCCGTAACTTCTTAACTGAAAAAGGTTTGTGGTCTGAAGAGAAAGAACAAGCTTTAATCGAAAAAACACAAGAAGAAATCAAAGCCTCAGCTAAAGAAGCTGACCAAGCACCTAAACAAAAAGTTTCTGATTTCTTGAAAAATATGTTTGAAGAACCTACTCAAGTAATTAGTGAACAAATTGCGGCTTTTGAAGCAAAGGAGAGTAAATAATCATGGCACAAAAAACAATGATCCAAGCAATTACTGAAGCGCTTGAACAAGAAATGGAACGCGATCAAGAAATATTGATTTTTGGTGAAGATGTTGGTAAAAATGGTGGAGTTTTCCGTGCTACAGCTGGCCTTCAAGACAAATTTGGTGAAGACCGAGTTTCAGATACACCGCTTGCTGAATCAGGCATTGGCGGATTGGCAATTGGATTGGCACTTCAAGGATTCCGTCCAGTTCCAGAAATCCAATTTATCGGATTCATTTTTGAAGTAATGGATTCAATTGTTGGACAAGCAGCACGTACTCGTTACCGTATGAGCAGCACTCGTACTTTGCCGATCACTATTCGTACACCGTTTGGTGGAGGAGTTCATACTCCAGAAATGCACTCAGATAACTTAGAAGGATTGATTGCACAATCTCCTGGTATTAAAGTAGTTGTTCCATCTAATCCGTATGACGCAAAAGGCTTGCTGATTGCTTCTATTCGTGATAATGACCCAGTCTTCTTTATGGAACATATGAAATTATACCGTTCATTCCGTGATGAAGTTCCTGAAGAATCATACACTGTTCCACTAGGAAAAGCTGCTATCACTCGTGAAGGTAAAGATGTTTCTGTTATCACTTATGGAGCTATGGTACGTGAAGCGATCAAAGCGGCAGATGAGTTAGAAAAAGAAGGCATTTCAGTTGAAATCGTTGACTTAAGAACTATTTCTCCATTAGACATTGAAACAATCGTAGCTTCAGTTGAAAAAACTGGACGCGTAGTAGTTGTTCAAGAAGCTCAACGTCAAGCAGGTGTCGGCGCTATGGTTATGTCAGAAATCTCTGAACGTGCAGTCCTTTCATTAGAAGCACCAATCGGCCGCGTAGCAGCTCCCGATACTGTCTTCCCATTTGGTCTAGCTGAGGGCTCTTGGTTACCAAATGCAAATGATATTGCAGACAAAGTAAAAGAGGTTTACAACTTCTAATTTATTTCTATTAGATAAAGCAATGCAGATGCAATCAATTTAGTGTTCAATTAAATGGTTGCATTTGTTCTTGTTGAAATGTGTTCAATCAAACCTATTTTTGAAAATAGAATGGCTAAAAAGAAGGGAAGATATTAAATGGCTTTTAAATTTAAATTACCAGATGTCGGCGAAGGAATGGCTGAAGGCGAAATCGTAAAATGGTTAGTAGCTGAAGGCGATGAAATCAAAGAAGAAGATTCAATCGTAGAAATTCAAAACGATAAATCAGTTGAAGAAATTGCTTCTCCAGTTTCAGGTACAATTAAAAAGATTTTGGTAGAAGAAGGAACAGTTGCAAATGTTGGGGATGTTATCGTTGAAATCGATGCACCAGGACATGAAGAAGACGAAGCAGCTCCAGCTCCAGTAAAAGAAGTACCAGCAGCAGCTCCAGCAAACCAAGGTGGCTCTTTCTATCAATTCAAATTACCAGATGTTGGTGAAGGAATGGCTGAAGGCGAAATTGTAAAATGGTTAGTAGCTGAAGGCGATGAAATCAAAGAAGAAGATTCAATCCTAGAAATTCAAAACGATAAATCAGTTGAAGAAATTGCTTCTCCAGTTTCAGGTACTGTTAAAAAGATTTTGGTAGAAGAAGGAACAGTTGCAATGGTAGGACAAGCAATCGTTGAGATTGATTCTCCTGAACACAATACTGAAAGTGCAACACCTGCTACATCTCCAGAAGAACCAGCAGCTGAAAGTGAAGCAAAAGATCCAGCAGCAGGCGCTTCAACAGATTCTAGTGTTGTAAAAACTTCTGACTCTAGCAAACGTGTACTTGCTATGCCATCAGTACGTCAATTTGCACGTGAAAACGATGTGGATATCAGCTTAGTAACAGCTACCGGTAAAAACGGCCGTACAACAAAAGAAGATATTGAAAACTTCAAGAAAAATGGTTCAACAGCTCCTGCAGCCAAAACTACTGAAGCTCCAGCAGCAACAAAACAAGCTCCAGCAGCTAAAGCAGCAGCTCCAGCTCAACCATTTAAATCTTCACAAGCAGAACTTGAAACACGCGAACCAATGACGGGTATGCGTAAAGCAATTGCTAAAGCTATGGTTAATAGTAAAGCAACCGCTCCGCATGTGACATTATTTGATGAAGTAGATTCTACTAAATTAATGGCACACCGTAAACGTTTCAAAGACGTTGCAGCAGGTAAAGGCGTTAAATTAACATTCTTACCTTATGTTGTTAAAGCTGTCGTATCTGTTTTACGCAAATACCCTGCTTTAAATGCATCAATTGACGATTCAACAAATGAAATTGTTTATAAACATTACTTCAACATCGGTATCGCTACAGATACAGATCGCGGATTGTTTGTGCCAGTTGTTAAAGACGCTGACGCTAAGAGCATTTTCTCTATCGCTGGTGAAATTACTGAGCTTTCTGGTAAAGCTACAGAAGGTAAGTTAGCAGCTAACGAAATGAGTAACGGATCTATCTCTATCAGTAACATTGGATCAATTGGCGGCGGCTGGTTCACTCCAGTTATCAATTACCCTGAAGTTGCTATTTTAGGAGTTGGCCGTATTGCTAAAAAAGCTATTGTAAATGCTGACGATGAAGTTGTAGTAGCACCAGTTATGCAATTGTCATTAAGTTTTGACCACCGTATTATCGATGGAGCAACTGCACAAAAAGCAATGAATGAATTAAAAACATTGCTTGCTGATCCAGAATTATTATTAATGGAAGGGTAAGGGTGAGTACAAAATGGTAGTAGGAGATTTCGCAATAGAATTAGACACAGTTGTTATTGGTTCAGGCCCAGGAGGCTATGTAGCAGCAATTCGTGCCGCTCAAATGGGTCAAAAAGTAGCAATCGTGGAAAGAGAATTTATTGGCGGCGTTTGTTTAAACGTTGGATGTATCCCTTCAAAAGCGCTGATCAGTGCAGGACATCATTACCAAGATTCACTACATTCTGATGTATTCGGCGTTACAGCTGAAAATGTCGTTTTAGATTTTGCTAAAACACAAGAATGGAAAAACAATAAAGTTGTTGCAACCCTTACTAAAGGCGTTGAAGGTTTATTGAAAAAAAATAAAGTTGAAATTTTACGCGGAGAAGCTTATTTCAACGACGAACACACAATGCGTGTCATGGGTGAAGCAACTGCTCAAACGTATTCGTTCAACAATGCTATTATCGCAACAGGCAGCCGTCCAATTGAAATCAAAGGATTCAAATTTGGTAAACGTGTGATCGATTCAACTGGCGGTCTGGCTCTTCCAGAAGTTCCTAAAAAACTAGTTGTTGTAGGCGGAGGCTATATCGGAAGCGAATTAGCTGGAGCTTATGCTAACTTAGGTGCAGAGGTTACTATTTTAGAAGGATCTCCTTCGATTATGCCGACATTTGAAAAAGACATGATCAAATTTGTAACGAATAATTTTGCTAAAAAAGGTGTAACTATTGAAACATCTGCAATGGCTAAAGAAGCAGTCGAAACTGAAGACGGCGTAACCGTTAAATATGAAGTAAACGGTACTGAAAAAACAATTGATGCTGATTACGTTATGGTAACTGTTGGCCGCCGTCCTAATACTGATGAACTTGGATTAGAAGGTGCTGGGATCGAGTTAACTGAACGTGGATTGATTAAAGTTGATGAACAAGGACGTACAAGTGTTAAAAACATCTTTGCTATCGGAGACGTTGTTCCAGGTGCTGCTCTAGCTCATAAAGCTAGTTATGAAGCTAAAATCGCAGCGGAAGCCATTTCAGGTAAAAAGGTAGCTGTTGATTACAAAGCGATGCCGGCTGTAGCATTTACAGATCCTGAATTAGCAGTTGTTGGTTTAACCGTTGCTGAAGCGAAAGAAAAAGGACTAGATGTTAAAGCTTCAAAATTCCCATTAGCAGGTAATGGACGTGCTCTATCTTTAGACGCAACAGAAGGTTTCGTACGCTTGGTAACAACTAAAGAAGAAGGCATTCTAGTTGGGGCTCAAATGGCTGGTGTAAGTGCGAGCGATGTGATTGCTGAATTAGGATTGGCTATCGAAGCAGGAATGGTTGCAGAAGATATTGCTTTAACTATTCATGCACATCCTTCTCTAGCTGAAACTGTAATGGATGCTTCTGAATTAGCATTAGGTATGCCGATTCATATGTAATTTAAAACAATCAATAATAAAAAAGAGCTGAAGATTAAAAATCAGCTTCTCGTCTTCATTGTTCCAATAAAGACGTGTTCCAATTAAAAAAAGGCGCTTATTCTGTAAAGAATAAGTGCTTTTTTTATATTTGAAATTCAAAAAAGACACGAAACTAACGGGTTTTTGTTATAATGAAAAGAGAGAGGGGTCGCCTTTGATTTTATTCATCTGAATTTTTAACAACTGTTGCTATTGGAGGAGATAAAGTGGCTAAAAAACAAGATAAAAAAATAATGATCGTTGGCACAGATGATAGAGCCTATCAATTTGGGTTTCTTAGTATGTTGAAATTAAAATTAGCTGAAGTGTTTTTCTTTCAGCAAAATGATTTAAAAGAAGAGTTTATCCATGATTTACAGTATGCAACAGCTTTTTTTTCTTCTGGGTCTTTTACTATTGGACACGAAAAAGATTTTCAAACAACAGATATAATGGTCATCACTGCTAACGAAAAAAAATTAGAAGAAGAAACAGATGAAAACCACTTAAGAAGAAATATACGGTTAATCAGAAAAATCATTAAGCAGGCAATGGCAAATGGATTTAACGGTATAGTATTAATTGCAACAGAGCCGACTGATATCTTTACTTATTTGATTTGGAAATTCTCTGGATTGCCTAAAGAGAAGATTTTTGGGCTTGGAACATACATTGATTCTGTTTTGTTTCAGCAATTATTAAGTCAAAAGTTAGGGATCTCGCCGCGAGATATCAATGCTTTCATTATTGGCGGCAGCTCAAAAGAACATAAAATCGCTGCTTGGAGTAGATCTAACGTTGGCGGTAATTCTATTCTTAGTTTAACGATTGATTCTGATAGTGGTATCGATCAAGAAGACATGTTTGAAATAGAGCAGAAAATTTTAGAAAAAAATTTATTTTCTGATACGTTTACTTCTCCTTTTACTACTGCAACTGCTCTAATAAAGTTGGTTCAATTTATGTTAACAAACGAAGAAGCGATCGTTCCGTTAGTTCATTTGGCAAATATAGAAAAAATGACAGATATTCCCTTAGCCCTTCCAGTTTTGTTGGGAGAAGAGGGAATACGTAAAACAACAGGGTTAAACTTTTCGGATTTAGAAAAACAAGAATTGCTGGAAGCAGCTAAAAATATCCGAGCGAATTTAGATTGGATAGAAAAAGGATAAAAAGGAGTAGAAAATGGACGATAAAAATTATAGTTACCCAATGGATTATGACTGGACAAGAGATGAAATGGAAAAAGTGATTAATTTATGGCGGGCAGTTGAACTAGCCTATGAAACGGGGATAAACCGAGAGCTCTTTTTAGAAAAATACAAAAGTTTTAAGCAAGTATTGCCTTCTATTGGTGAAGAAAAAAAGTGGAGTCGTGAATTCGAATCTATTTCGGGTTATTCTCTTTATAAAGTAGTCCAAGCAGCTAAGAAAACTAATAAAAAAACGCTTCTTATAACAAGCAAATAAGTAGAAAATAAAGGGAGTACATGATAATTTAAAAGAATAGAAGGGAAGTGATTTCTTGAATCAACTAGATAAAAGAAACCAACTGATCAAAGAATGGATCTCTGAGGCTGCAGAAATCAGTAAAGCTTCTTTTGAGAATGAACTTGTGATTCACGAAAAAACCAATAGAACAGATTTAGTGACAAATATCGATAAAGAAATTGAACGATTTTTTATTGAAAAAATCGAGACTTTTTTTCCAGGGGAACGTATTTTAGGAGAGGAAGGCTCAGGCCATCAAATGACTGACTTAGAAGGGATCGTATGGATTATTGATCCTATTGACGGGACCTTAAATTTTGTGAAACAGCAAAATGACTTTGCCATTATGATTAGTATCTACGAAGATGGGGTAGGCCAATTAGGTTATATCTATGATGTTATGCAAGATGCACTTTATTTTGCAACCAAAGGACAAGGTGCGTATTTAAATGGAAGAAGATTAAAAAACGTAGAAGATACACCCTTAAACCAAGGCTTGATTGCCATTAGCCATCGCTTAATGGCGGATGAAACAAACGAAGAAGCAAGAAAAATTGGAAGAGCTAGCAGCGGTGTACGTATGATCGGTTCCGCTGGTCTTGAAACAGTACATGTCGTTACAGGCAGGTTAGTTGGGTACTTGGGTGCTTCGTTAGCTCCATGGGATATTGCAGCTGGAAAAATTATAGCTGAAGAAGTCGGGCTCGTATACACTCAATTAAACGGCAAAAAGATTGATTTATTGAAGCACAATGCAACAATTTTGGCTACGCCAAGAGCGTATAACGAAATCATGAAGAACTACCATTTAGAGCGATAAATAAAACGGTTGCATAAAAAAGAACGAAAATATACTGCTATCACAAACTTTTTTCTTTTCAATTATTTGTTTTAGTGGTAGAATAGACAAGTTGATAGTTGTCTTCATAAGTTTTCAATGCGTTTTCATTCTGAATTTTGCAGAAGCTTATGGAAAAGTTCAAGTGCATAAATTGGGTTGAATAATTTTTATAAAGATAGATAGCGAATCAGAAGCATTGAAATAACAAGAAGAATCTTGGAGGAATAGAGTAATGAAAAGAAGAGAAGACCTTAGAAATGTAGCCATTATAGCCCACGTCGACCATGGTAAAACCACGTTGGTAGATGAGTTATTGAAACAATCGGATACATTGAATTCCCATAACCAATTGGCTGAAAGAGCGATGGATTCAAATGCCATTGAACAAGAACGTGGGATTACCATCTTAGCTAAAAATACAGCCGTTAAATACAAAGACACGCATATCAATATTCTGGATACGCCAGGCCATGCTGACTTTGGTGGAGAAGTTGAACGTATTATGAAAATGGTTGACGGAGTAGTTTTAGTTGTCGATTCATATGAAGGAACTATGCCGCAAACACGTTTCGTATTAAAAAAAGCTTTGGAACAAAAGTTAGTTCCAATCGTTGTTGTAAATAAAATTGATAAAGACGCTGCTCGTCCAGCAGAAGTTGTAGACGAAGTACTTGAATTATTTATTGAGTTAGGCGCAGACGATGAGCAATTAGAGTTTCCAGTTATTTATGCTTCTGCTATGAATGGTACAAGCAGCCTTTCAGACGACAAAAATGATCAAGAACCTACAATGGATTATGTTTTTGATACAATTATCAAAGAAATTCCAGCACCAATTGATAACTCTGATGAACCGTTGCAATTCCAAGTATCATTACTAGACTATAATGATTATGTTGGGCGTATCGGTATCGGCCGTGTTTTCCGTGGTACGATCAAAGTTGGCGATAGCGTTACTTTGAGTAAATTAGATGGTACAACGAAGAATTTCCGTGTCACTAAATTATTAGGATTCTTTGGATTAGACCGAGTTGAAATTGAAGAAGCAAAAGCTGGGGATTTGATTGCCGTTTCAGGAATGGAAGATATTTTCGTTGGAGAAACCATCACACCTACTGATCACATTGATCCATTACCAATATTGCATATTGATGAACCTACTTTGCAAATGACTTTCTTAGTGAACAATTCTCCTTTTGCAGGACGCGAAGGAAAATGGGTTACTTCACGTAAAATTGAAGAACGCTTAATGTCAGAATTGCATACAGATGTCTCTATTCGTATTGAAAATACGGATTCACCTGATGCTTGGATCGTTTCTGGCCGTGGGGAACTGCATTTGTCTATTTTAATCGAAAATATGCGTCGTGAAGGCTATGAATTACAAGTTTCTCGTCCAGAAGTTATTTTACGTGACTTTAACGGCGTTCAATGTGAACCTTTTGAATTAGTTCAAATCGACACTCCTGAAGAATATATGGGATCAATCATTGAATCTTTGAGTGCGCGTAAAGGTGAAATGCAAGATATGGTCAATAACGGAAATGGACAAGTTCGTTTAACTTTCTTGGCACCAGCTCGTGGATTGATTGGTTATTCTACTGAATTTCTTTCGATGACTCGTGGTTACGGAATCATGAACCACACATTTGATCAATATTTGCCGCGCTTAAAAACTAAAATCGGCGGACGCCGTAACGGTGCATTGGTTTCAACAGAAACGGGTAAAACAACAACTTATGGTATCATGGGTGTTGAAGATCGTGGAACAATTTTTATCGAACCATCAACTGATATTTATGAAGGAATGATCGTGGGAGAAAACTCTCGTGAAAATGATATCACGGTAAATATCACTAAAGCTAAACAAAAAACAAACGTTCGGTCAGCGAATAAAGACCAAACAAACGTCATCAAAACTCCGCGTCATTTAACATTAGAAGAATCTTTAGAATTCTTAGGAGATGACGAGTATTGTGAAATTACTCCTGAAAATGTTCGTTTACGTAAACAAATCTTAAATAAAGGCGAACGCGAAAAATCTGCTAAAAAGAATAAAACTTCTCAAATAGGTTAAGCCACTTGGTTACGTAAAGGTTTCAAGGACATTTTTATGTTCTTGAAATCTTTTTTTGTTTTCCTGAAACCTTATATGACGGAATTGCATAGCCCACTGCATTCATGGGTTGGACTTAAAATAGCTTAATGTTTTGACAAATAAAAATACCTGGCCTTTCATATTCATATTGTTGGATAAAGCTTTTGTTGATATAATAAAACTGTTACTTTAGAAAAAGTGTTTAACTAGTAGTATAAAATGATTCGTTTTAGTGACAGATCATTATCGGTTCTTGCTGAGTCATTTTAAGAAAAAGCATACTACGTATCTGAAGGCTTTATAGTAATAAATAAAAATATAAAGGAGGCCGCGGGCTTCTTTTAAGCCGAGAGCATGAAAAAGTTAAAGTATTTAGATTATTATATTTTTATTCCCTACTTGATTCTTTCTGTATTTGGAACACTGATGGTCTACAGTTCGAGTAGTTACATTGCCATTAGTGAATACAATAATTCAGAATATTATTTTATTAAGCAGGCTTTGTTTGTAGGGGCAGGATTACTTATCAGTTTGTTTATCTTTTTCATCAGATATACTAAATTAAAACACAAGAATCTAATTATGTACGCTATCAGTTTCATAGTAGGATTATTAATTTATCTTCTTATTTTTGGAGAAGAAATAAATGGAGCAAAAGGATGGTTAAATATTGGCCCAGTTGGGATACAACCGGCTGAGTTTGCCAAAGTTGCGGTCATTTGGTATTTTGCTTACATTTTTTCCCGGAGACAACAGCAAATTGTGCGTGATTTTTGGTCTTCAATGAAACAGCCTGCCATTCTATTTGGCGTGATTTTATTGTTGATAGCAATCCAACCCGATATAGGCGGAGCAGCTATTATTTTATTTATTGGTGTAATTATGATTTTCGCTAGTGGTGTTTCGACTAAATTAGGCGTTACGATGGGCGCACTAGGAATTACAGTGATACTTGGTGTGGTAGAATTGGTTAGAGTTTTCGGTACAAAACTGCCTTTTCTGCAAGCTTATCAATATGATCGTTTTCTAGCTTTTTGGGATCCTTTTGAAGTGTCTGAAAGTGCTGGACTACAGTTAGTGAACTCTTATTATGCTCTTAGCCGTGGTGGTCTTTTTGGTGTTGGAATTGGACAAAGTGTTCAAAAGACAGGCTACTTGCCTGAGCCATATACGGATTTTATCATTTCAATCATAGGTGAAGAGTTAGGATTATTAGGTATCTTGTTTATTTTAACCCTTTTTATTTTTTTAATTTTGCGGATCTATCTTGTAGCTATTCGAACAAAAGATCCCTTTGGTTCTTTGCTTTGTGTGGGAATTGCTACTATGTTTTTAATTCAAGGCTCAATCAACCTAGGAGGAGTTTTAGGATTGCTTCCAATTACTGGAGTAACTTTTCCCTTTATAAGTTATGGGGGATCTAGTACACTAGTGTTAACTATCTCAATAGGATTAGTTTTAAATGTAAGTTCACTAGATAAAAAGCGCAGACTGGAAGAGAAAACAATAAATTGACCAAAAAGTTAGAGTTAAAACGAAGAATGCCTCTGTAATAAAGGAGGCTTTTTTTAATCAGTAGTCAAAGGCAAACAATAAATTGATTTAGGAGTGAGAAGATGGATAAAGTATTAGTAGCTAACCGAGGAGAAATAGCTATCCGGATATTTAGGGCCTTAACGGAACTACATATTGGTACAGTTGCTGTTTATGCACAGGAAGATGAGAGCTCTGTTCACCGTTTTAAAGCGGATGAAGCTTATTTGGTCGGAAAAGGGAAAAAACCAATTGAAGCTTATCTTGATATTGAGGATTTGATTCGGATTGCTAAAGATGCAGGTGCTGATGCCATTCATCCTGGTTATGGGTTTCTATCTGAAAACATTGAGTTTGCTAAACGTTGTGAACAAGAAGGTATTATTTTTATTGGACCTAAATTGCATCACTTAGATATTTTTGGTGACAAAATTAAGGCAAAAGAAGCTGCCATTAATGCAGGAATACAATCTATCCCTGGATCAGATGGTCCAGTTGCGGATTTAGAAGAAGTCACTGCCTTTGGGGAAAAATATGGTTACCCTATTATTATCAAAGCAGCATTGGGTGGCGGAGGCCGAGGAATGCGTGTGGCTCATTCTGTTGAAGAAGTTAGAGATAGTTTTGAACGGGCACGCAGTGAAGCAAAAGCAGCTTTTGGAAACGATGAAATATATGTAGAACGCTACATCAAAGATCCTAAACATATTGAAGTTCAAATTCTAGGTGATTCTCATGGAAATATAGTCCATCTCTATGAGCGTGATTGTTCTGTTCAACGTCGCCATCAAAAAGTAGTCGAAGTAGCTCCGTGTGTGTCTATCACGGAAGAATTACGTCAAAAGATGTGTCAAGCAGCTGTTCAATTAATGAAACACGTCGGATATGTAAATGCTGGAACCGTAGAGTTTTTGTTAGAAGGATCAGAATTTTACTTTATTGAAGTGAATCCTCGGGTTCAAGTAGAACATACGATTACAGAAATGATCACAGGTATTGACATTGTTCAAGCTCAAATTCAAATTGCTCAAGGAATGGATTTGCACAAAGACATAAAAATACCGCAACAGTCAGCTATTCCATTAATGGGAGCTGCTATTCAGTGCCGTGTCACCACAGAAGACCCTTTAAATGGCTTTTTACCTGACACTGGTAAGATTGATACGTATCGCTCTCCAGGAGGTTTTGGCATTCGGTTAGATGCAGGAAACGGGTTCCAAGGAAGTGTCATTTCGCCTTTCTTCGATTCTTTATTGGTAAAGGTTTGTACACAAGCATCTACTTTTGAATTGGCTGTACAAAAAATGGTCCGTGCTTTAAAAGAATTCCGGATCCGCGGAGTCAAAACAAATATTCCGTTTATGCAAAACGTTATTTCTCACCCTGTTTTTTTATCAGGTAATGCTAAAACGACTTTCATTGATACCACCCCAGAACTTTTCAAGTTCTCAAAAGTCCGTGATAGAGGAAATAAAACAATGAAATACATCAGCAATATTACGGTAAACGGATTTCCAGGAATTGAGAAAGCAGAAAAGAAATTCTATGAACCTGCTAGAAAGCCAAAACAGCTGATTTTGTTGGACGAGAACTATCAAAGCGCAAAAAATATCCTTGATCAGCAAGGAGCAGATGCTGTAGTAGAATGGGTCAAGCGGTCGAAAGAAGTCTTATTAACGGATACGACCTTTAGAGACGCGCATCAAAGTTTATTGGCTACTCGTGTACGGACTCAAGACTTCTTAGCCATTGCTGAAGAAACTGAAAAAGCTATTCCGCAATTATTCTCATCTGAAATGTGGGGCGGAGCTACTTTTGATGTGGCGTATCGATTCTTAAATGAAGACCCATGGGAACGTCTAAGTAAATTAAGAGAGAAAATGCCGAATACGTTATTTCAAATGTTGTTTAGAGGCTCCAATGCTGTAGGGTATCAAAATTATCCCGATAATGTGATTGAATCCTTTATCAGACAAGCAGCCCAAAATGGAATTGACGTATTCCGTATCTTTGATAGCTTAAATTGGATTCCGCAAATGGAAAAAAGCATTCAAGTCGTCCGGGATACGGGCAAGATTGCGGAAGCAGCCATTTGTTATACAGGAGATATCAATGACCCAACAAGAGATAAATATACGGTACAGTACTACAAAAAAATGGCTAAAGAATTGGAAAAACAAGGAGCTCATATTATTGCTGTCAAAGATATGGCAGGAATTTTGAAACCTCAAGCAGCTTATCGTTTAATCAGCGAATTAAAAGCCAGTGTGGATCTGCCGATTCATTTGCATACTCATGATACAAGCGGCAACGGTATTTTTACCTATGCCTCAGCTGTCAAAGCAGGAGTAGATATTGTGGATGTAACAATGAGTGCGATGAGCGGAGCAACCAGTCAGCCTAGTATGAATAGCCTATACTATGCTTTGTTGGACACAGAACGTGTTCCTTCGATCACAATTGAAAATGCCCAACAAATTAACCGCTATTGGGAAGATGTGCGGGCGCGATACAACGACTTTGAAAATGGAGTTAGTGCTCCTCAAACGGAAGTCTATCAACACGAAATGCCTGGAGGACAATACACTAATCTGCAACAACAAGCAAAAGCTGTAGGGTTAGATGACGAATGGGACAAAGTTAAAAAAATGTATGCAGTAGTTAATCAACTGTTTGGAGACATTGTTAAAGTTACTCCTTCTTCAAAAGTTGTAGGAGACATGGCTTTATTTATGGTTCAAAATCACTTGTCAGAAGAAGATATTTATACAAGAGGGATGGAAATTGATTTTCCAGAATCTGTCATCAGCTTTTTCATGGGAGATTTAGGACAACCAGTTGGGGGCTTTCCGGAAAAACTACAAAAAATTATTTTAAAAGAGAAAAAACCCATTACCGTAAGACCAGGATCATTAGCGAAACCGGTTGATTTCACTGAGATAAAAAAAGAATTAGCTGAAAAAATTGATAAAATCCCATCAGATGAAGATGTATTAAGTTATATTATGTACCCACAAGTTTATTTAGATTACCAAAAGAACTATGAACAATTTGGGGATGTAACAGTGCTAGATACGGTAACATTCTTCCATGGTATGCGAACAGGAGAATCGATTGAAGTTCAAATTGAAAAAGGAAAAACGTTAATTATTAAGTTAAATCAAATAGGTGAACCAGATGCTGAAGGAAATCGAACTATTTACTTTGATTTGAATGGACAAGGCAGAGAAGTAGTAGTGAAAGATACGAGTATTACCAGTACAAAGGTAGTCCGTAAAAAAGCGGAGCCGACAAACAAAGAGCAGATCGGTGCAACGATGCCGGGTTCAGTGATTGAAGTATTGGTATCGAAAGGGGAACGTGTCAGTCAGGGGCAACCGATTGTTATCACTGAAGCAATGAAAATGGAAACCACTATTAAAGCTACTTTCAATGGTGTTATTGATCAAATTTATGTAGAACCTGGCAATCTTATCGAAACAGATGATTTGTTGATTGAAATGGTAGCAAAATAAAAAAACGTCAGTGACTGAAAGGGGACCTGATAAAAAGTGAAAACTATTTTAAGAGCTGTACCGATCTTTCTGCTTTTAATGGCTGTAACTTATTTGGTTCCCCAAATCACGTCAGAGGGTCCTTCTGAAATTATTACACAGAAAAATAAAGCACAAGAAGTAAAAAAAGAAAATGCTGTTAATCAGCCAGCTACATTTAAACAAGAAAAAATCCCTTTATCCGGTATTGGGCTTTATATAGGACAACCGGTTGAAAAAATCCAGGAAGAGTTTGGAGAACCTTTACGGATTGATCCTACTCTGTACGGATATGATTGGTGGGTCTATGGTGAAAACGAGCAAGATTACTTTCAAGTAGGAGTATCTGCTGATGGAAAAATTACAAATATTTTTGTTTTAGGTGCACAATTAGATGCTTCTCCTTTTAAAATAGGAATGGATATTACAGAAATTTATCAATTGACTATGTTTTATCCGACTTTTTCCATAGATTATCAGGAGGATACGTATACACTTGAATTATCAGAAAATGACTTGAATTACCATCCTTTGATTCCTTTTGAAAATCAAACCTTTGCTATTTTGATGTTTGATCGAAAGACCAATGAAGTGAATGCCATTCGTTACCTAGATAAACGGTCACTTTTACAATTAGGCGTTTATGAGATCACGTCTCAAACTCCAATCCCTGCTGTAGAATACCAAGAAAATGATTTTAAAGAAGTGTATAAAAGTAACCAACAAGAAATTTTGACGATTCTCAATAGTTTGCGTCAACGCTATGAAGTGCCCGTTTTGACGTATGACACTGCGTTAACCAACATGGCTAATGATATCTTCACCTATCAAGCAAAACAGCTTGCTGAAAAAGCCCATGTGAATAACAAAGAAGAAAGTTCCTTACAAGACGACGCCCAATCTAAAGATGATGGAACCGGAATAAACGAGCATGAAATAGATGAATATCCACCGTTAACGACTGATTTAATACAAGAAAAGTTAAAGCTGGAGGAAGTACCTTTAGCGGATACTCGGGTTCTGTATTCGAATCAATCAGCTGACTCTACTTGGAACGCATCTTTTTGGTTTAGTATTGAAAATCAGCGGATACTCTTGATGGATCCGAACCTAAAAAGAATCGGTATTGCTTTTCGCGGACAAGAAGTTCTTTTGATTCTAGATAGAGATACAGCAAATTCTGTGAAATGAACTTAAAATCAGTTGTTAAGATGGAAAAACAACTGGAACATAAGAAGAGGAGGGGCGATAATGGAGTTAGTATTAAATAAACGACAAGGGATCATTGTATGGGTATACAGTCTCAGACATTTAAAAACATTAAAGCGTTTTGGTTTGATTCATTACGTTTCCAAGCGCATGAAATACATTGTTCTATATGTTAATCAATCAGAAGTAGAAACAACGGAAAGAAAATTAAAAGAACTACATTTTGTCCGTCAGGTAGAGCCATCTTATAGGCCCCAAATCAATATGGACTTTAAAGAAATACTTGGAAAATCAGCTCCTAGAAAAGAAGCTGAGAAAGTTACAGAAATGGACAATGTTTGTTTAGAAAATAATGAGTTGCCTAAACTAGAGTAATGAGACCAAGAAGGAATTATTCAAGTTCCTTCTTTTTTTAGAACAAAAAATCAGGAATTGAAAAAGGAATGGTGAACAGATGAGAGTAATTTCAGGCGAATATGGCGGGAGAAAGTTAAAAGCAGTTCCTGGTAAAAACACAAGACCTACAACTGATAAAGTAAAAGAATCCTTATTTAATATTATAGGCCCATATTTTGATGGCGGTACTTGTTTGGATTTATTTGCAGGAAGTGGCAGTCTGGCTATTGAAGCCGTTTCTCGAGGTATGGAGCATGCTGTTTTAATTGATAAAGATCCTGTAGCAATCAAAACCATCAAAGAAAACATTGAAATGACTAAAGAAACAAGTAAATTTGAAGTTTTCCGCAATGACGCTAATCGCAGTATCGATGTTTTGATCGGCAGAAAAAAAAGCTTTGATCTGCTTTTTTTAGACCCTCCTTATTTAGAACAGGAAATTGTACAACAACTTGAAAAAATTATGACAGGAAACCTTTTAGCAGATAAAGCATTAATTATTTGTGAAGTCAGTCGGAAAATTGATTTACCGACAACCATTGGAATAGCTGAGGAATTTAGAACAGAAATTTATGGAGCCAGCAAAGTTGTTTTATATGAGGTAATTAAAGAAGGAGGAGATAAAGGTGACTAAAGTGGCACTTTTCCCAGGGAGTTTCGATCCTTTGACCAATGGGCATCTAGATACAATTGAACGAGCTGCCAAGCTGTTTGATCAATTGGTTATTGCTGTAGCAACTAATACGTCAAAAAAATCTTTATTCAGTGCAACCGAAAAAACGGATTTAATCCAACAAGCTGTTTCTCATTTAGCAAATGTGTCAGTAATTGAACATACAAGCGGCTTAACAGTTGACTTAGCAAAAAAAATCGGCGCTGATGCTATGATTCGCGGATTACGTAACCTACAAGACTTTGAATACGAAACAAATATTGCGGCAATGAATAAAACTCAAGATAAAGAAATTGAAACAGTTTTCTTGATGGCTGCTGAAAAGCATCGCTTTTTGAGTTCAAGTTTAATTAAAGAAGTTGCTTTTTTTGGCGGTGATATTTCAGAATTAGTACCGTATCATGTCAACGCTGCAGTTAAAAGTAAATATGCTGGTGACTAATATAATATGACATCCCAATCAAAAAATGCTTACAAAAAGGGTGACTGCGATGAAAAAAAGAAAAAGTCCAAAACGAATAGGGTGGATAATAGCTCTTCTTCTGGTAGCTTTAGGCTTTGTTGTGCCTCTTCCTTATTATATAGAAGCTCCAGGTTCGGCTGTTCATTTGTCTGATTTGATTAAAGTTGATGATCAAAAGGATATGAATAAAGGAAGTTATATGCTTACAACTGTTTCGATCAGGCAAGCAACACCATTGACTTATTTGATGAGGTACTTGCCTTATCATGAAGGATTGACGCAAGATGAGCTTTTTGGTACGACTACTTCTAATGAAGAGTACAATAATTTGCAAAAGTACTATATGGATAGTTCAATTAATGCGGCCATTGAATTAGCTTATAAAACAGCTCATAAGCCTTATACTTTAACCTATAAGGGCATTTATATCATGTCTGTTCTGCCTAACTCCAACTTTGAAGGGAAATTAAAAATCGGTGATACTGTTAGTGCCTTAGATGGAAAAACTTTTGAAAGCTCAGATCAATTTATGGATTATGTAAAGCAACAAAAAGTAGGGCAAAAGCTAACGGTTACTTATCAACGAGATGGTAAAACAGATACGGTCACGGCACCTTTAACAGAAATGAAGGAAACGAAACTTCCAGGACTAGGTATTAGTTTAGTTGAGCATACGACGATTGAAACGGAAATACCGGTAACCGTTAAATCAGATCAAATCGGAGGTCCTTCTGCCGGATTTATGTTTGCTTTGCAAATTTATACTCAACTAACCGGAAATGATTTGCGAAAAGGACATGAGATCGCAGGAACAGGAACGATTTCTTCAGATGGAACAATCGGACGAATTGGCGGTATTGAAAAGAAAGTGGTAGCGGCAAGTAAAGAAGGGGCAACTATATTTTTTGCACCTGATGATACCATTGATCCGATTATTCAAAAGAATTACCCTAATTTACAATCGAACTATAAAGAAGCAGTGGCAGCAGCCAATAAATTAGAGACGAAAATGACTGTTGTTCCAGTAAAAAACTTTCAAGATGCGATTGATTACTTGAAAAAATTAAATTAAAAAATTCCTCAAGTCTATGTAAAATAGATTTGAGGATTTTTTTTTAACATAAATGCTCCTTTTTTACAGATAGTTAAGAAAGAAGCATTAATTAAGGAGGCGAACTGATGTATGGAAAAAACAGTGAAACAATGGATAATAAAAAATCGATTGTTTCTGGGAATGGGAACAGGTTTATTATTGTTGATAATGATAGGAACGTTGATATTCATGCTATTTTCAAATCCGAAACCAACGACTGAAAATGATTTTTTGCTGAACGATTTTTCTAGTAGTTCTTTGGATAAAGAAACCAAAATGAACAACAACGAAGCAGATTCTCCAGATAAAGCAAAAACAGAAAAAATATATGTAGATGTAAAAGGAGCTGTTTACCTCCCTGGTGTTTATGAAGTGAGTTCAGATTTACGATTAATTGATGCTATTGCCCTAGCAGGCGGTTTTTTGCCTACAGCAAATCAAGAATCAGTCAATTTAGCACAAAAGTTATCGGATCAAATGATGATTACCATTCCTGAAATGAGGAGTGAAGCAGAAATAAGTTCTGAAATAGCAGAACAACCTCCCGTTACAGTGACCGTTTCTGAAGAAAGTAAGGATACAGAACCTGGTAAAGTGAATATTAATGCAGCAGATACAACAGAATTGCAGACTCTGTCTGGTATAGGCGAAAAAAAAGCAGAACAGATTTTACAGTATAGACAAGAGAACGGCTCTTTTCAAACGATTGAAGAATTAAAAGAAGTATCGGGCATAGGGGAAAAAACATTTGAGGCATTGAAAGCTTTTATTACAGTGGGCGTTGAATAAAAGAAAGATTGAAAGTTAGGAGGAGCTTTTGTATACTGAATAAGCATTTAAGGAATTAAAATGATCACGGTTTATTTACCAAATAAGATGAAGGAGGAGACTAAAATGATAGAACGTATTCCTTGGAATCAATATTTTATGTCACAAAGTTTATTACTTTCTTTAAGAAGTACTTGCGAGAGACTGACAGTCGGAGCAACGATCGTTAGAGAAAAAAGAATCATTGCTGGCGGGTATAATGGATCAGTGAGCGGCGATGTCCACTGTATCGACGAAGGCTGTTATGTTGTTGATGGTCACTGCTTAAGAACGATCCATGCAGAAATGAATGCTATTTTGCAATGTGCGAAATTTGGCGCTCAAACAGAAGGCGCAGAGATTTATGTCACTCATTTTCCTTGTCTTCAATGTACTAAAATGATTCTGCAAGCGGGAATTAAAAAAATTTATTATTTAGAAGATTACCATAACAATCCATATGCACTAAAACTGATTGAACAAGCCCACGTTCAATGTGAAAAAGTAGATTTGCCAGAACATTTTTTTGAAAGTTTAAAATTTTAAAAAAATGGACATTCAAAGTATTTTCCCAGACAATGACAGCTTAATCAAGATAAGATGAGAGATTATGTTTTATTTTCAGCTATTTTATGTTTGCTCAGCAGCCTAGTTGTATTGACTGCAGGACATTGGTTAAGTTTGTTTTTGCTGGTATTTTTTTTGATTCGCTTATGCAAGACAGGAAAACGTACTTTAATTATTGGAACGCTTTTTTTTGTTTTGTTGACTAGTTTTGTTACTGGAATTCATCAGTGGTCAAACCAGACAAAATTGCTTGCAGAAGAACAAACTTTTTTGATGGAAGTAGATGCAGACGAGCTGAAAATAGATGGAAATCAAATACAATTTTATGGGGTAATCAAAGCAACGGGACATCATCCGAAAATCTCAGAAAAAGTCATTACTTTTTATACTCTGTCTTCATTAAAAGAAAAAGAAGATTGGCAAGCTCAAGCAGCTAATTTAAAAATTAAACTAACCGGAAAGCTAACAGTACCCGAAAAAAATAGAAACCAATTTCAGTTTAATTACCAACAATTTTTATACCGAAAAAGAATCCATTGGATATTGAAAGCTGAAACCATTCAGGTCATCGAGCAACCTGTTTCTTTTAAAGAAAAACTTAACTTTAATTATATAAGATCGACTCTTTTAAACTACGTTGATAAGACGATGTCAGTAAAAACGGCACAATATATGAAAACACTCCTTTTCGCTGAAATGGCTTCTTTGGATCAAGCAACTATGCAAAGTTTTAAAAATATTGGGATTGTCCATTTACTCAGTATTTCTGGTCTACATATTCAATTCTTATTAACCGGTTTAATCTATAGTTTTTGGCGTATAGGAATTACAAAAGAAACAACTTTTTATTACATGCTGGTTATTTTGCCGGTATATGGGAGCTTAACGAATTGGGGGACCAGCGTTTACCGAGCCGTTGTGATGAGCTTGATTTTGTTAGTCAGTTCGCATTTTAAATGGAAAATGTCTAATCTTGATGCTTGGTCTTGGACAATGCTATCGGCTTTGCTGATCGATCCTTACCAACTCTACTCAGTAGGATTTCAATTAAGCTATGTATTGAGTCTTACTTTATTGATTCTTTCTCAAACATTTTTGAGCCGATCTAGACCAGCGTTAGTTAATAACTTATTGATATCATTTATTTTGATGCTGGTTTCCATTCCAATTTTGTCTTTTCATTTTTTTGAATTTTCTTGGATCGGTGTTTTTGCTAATTTATTATTTGTTCCCATTTTTGCATGGCTGCTCTTACCAGTGTTAATCGGGCTTTTTTTTCTTTCTTTTTTCCTACAAGGCAGTTTAATCTTTTCAGGTATCGTAAAGAGCCTGGATGGTATACTAGGTATGCTCGAAGGAACCGTACATTGGCTCAGCAACCGCCCATTTGCTATGATTGTAACGGGAAGAGTTCCGCTTTTTTTGACTAGTTTATTCATTTTGTCGTTGCTTTATTTTCTCATGACTTTAGAGAATAAGAAGAGAAAACGACGATATAGTATTGGCTTGTTGTTCGTCGTCTTGATTACATTTGTCGCTTACCAAAGGTATTCTCCATTTGGAGAAGTTATCCTGATCGATGTTGGACAAGGAGATGCAGTGTTGATTAAAGAACCTTTTGGAAGAGGAAATTATTTGATTGATACAGGCGGTATGCTGGCATTTGAGAAAGAAGACTGGGAAGAGAAAGAAAAGCCAACGTCTGTCGCTAGTCGGACATTGATTCCTGTATTAAAGGCACATGGGTTATCTTCTTTGGATCAAGTGTTCATCACTCACGGGGATGAAGACCATATGGGTGCGCTAGAGGAATTATCAGAAACGATTCAAATCAAAGAACTTCTTTTTCCAGCAGGTACAACAAATAAAGCAGCTTTTCTGCAAACTGTCTTAAAACTAAAAAGTACCGGCACGTTTATTCAAGAAGTTTTAGCTTCGACCAAAAAAAGGAGTTCTGTTAATCAGTCCTTAAGCGTATTGTGGCCGTTTGTTCCAGGGCAAGGAGAAAATAATGATTCAATGGTTCTTTATGGAAAAATTGGTTCCTTTTATTGGTTGTTCACTGGTGATTTAGAAGAAGAAGGGGAGAAAAAGATTGTTCAGCATTATCCTGAGTTGAAAGTAGATGTTTTAAAAGTTGGTCACCATGGAAGTCGTACTTCGTCTACTAAACCATTTCTAGACTTAATTAACCCACAAAAGGCATTGATTTCGTGTGGGTTAAAGAATCGTTATCGCCATCCTGACCCAGATGTTTTACTTCAACTTCAGCAAACCAATGCCCATATTTACCGAACAGATTTAGATGGTGCTGTTCATTACCGCTATATAAAAATTGGGGAACATATTTACCGTGAAAAGTTTTATACTATTCTAAAGTAAATTTCCCTTGCAAAATCATTTAGGGATTTGTACGATGAAAGCAAGATAAGAAAGTGGTGACCATATTGAATTTCGCAAGCGAGATGGCAAAACTAAAAAAGGGTGAGATTGCACCAGTTTATTTGGTTTTAGGAACTGAAGACTATTTGGGAGGAATTGCCCGAGACACAATCATCCGTTCAGTTTTAAAAGAAGATGAAATCGACTTGAATTATGGTGCTTATGATATGGAGGAAACTCCACTTGGAACAGCATTAGATGACGCAGAATCCATTCCTTTTTTTGGAGACCGACGGCTTGTCATCATTGATCGGCCTCTTTTTTTAACAGGAGATAAAAGTAAGTCTAAGCTTGAACATGATATAAAATGGTTTGAAAACTACCTTAATCAACCTTCAGAAACGACAACTTTAGTTGTTTTTGCTCCTTATGAAAAGCTAGATGAGCGAAAAAAAATAACAAAACTATTGAAAAAAAAAGCAGTAGTGATTGAAACCAGAGCAATGGCAGAAAAAGAGATGCGGCAGTATTTAAAAAAGACTATTGAAAATGAAGGCTTCACTATTTCTCCTGAAGCATTTGAATCATTCATTCAATTGACAGATGCAAAGTTGTCAGTTGCTATGTCTGAGCTGCCAAAATTGATTTTATTCGGACAAGAAACTAAATTTATAACGAAAGAAGCCGTTAATGAATTAGTAGCTAAATCATTAGAACAAAACATTTTTGCGTTAAATGAATACGTCCTAAAAAAAGAAACTGGTTTAGCGCTTGAATTGTATCAAGACCTTTTACTACAAAAAGAAGATCCTATTAAAATTAATGCAATCATGACCACGCAATTTCGTTTGCTGCTTCAAATAAAAATACTTGAGAAAAAAGGATACCAACAAGGAGATATAGCCAAGACATTAAAAGTACATCCTTTTCGAGTGAAATTAGGCATTCAGCAAATGCGAAAGTTTGACGAACAGACATTGATTGAAGCTTATAATGGGTTGATAGAAGCGGAATACCGGTTAAAAACAGGACAAGGCGATCGAGAAATGCAATTTGAATTATTTGTTTTGCGATTTGCTGGCAGACGGTAAATGGATAAAAGCACAACTGTCGTTTAAGCTATCAAGTAAAAAAACTTTACAGTTTATATTGCAATGCAGCGAAGCGTTATGTATAATGATTAAGTGTTGGAAACAACTAGAATAATCTATTTTAAGTTGTAATTAATTGAAAGTGGGGTGAATCAAATGCCAAACATCGAATCTGCAATCAAACGCGTCCGTACTTCAGAAAAATCAGCTTTAGAAAACAATGTACAAAAGAGCGCTATGCGTACTGCTGTAAAAAAATTCGTTCAAGCTGCTGAAGCTGGAAGCGAAAATACTGAAGCATTGCACAAAGAAGCTATCAAGTCTATTGATATGGCTGCATCAAAAGGATTGATTCATAAAAATAAAGCTAACCGTGACAAATCTCGTTTAACAGCTAAATTAGCTAAATAAGAAAGCACAGTTAACTTATTTATAAGTCAAAGAAAAGATGGTACGTATTGTTCTAACAATACGTACCATCTTTTCTTATTTTCGTTGTTCACTAAAGGACTAGATGACTCCAGTTTTTTTCCCGTTAAATGGACGAAAGCCACTCCAAAATGGAGTGGCTTTCTAATTAAAAATAAATATTCTTAAAGTTATTCGGGGAGAAAAATACTATTCAAATTATATCAATCGATTTCTCATTTAAACAACATAAACCCAACCTCTTTTATGTCCTTACAGTTCTGTAACTGCGCCAGTGTGAATAAATTTCTTAAAAACTATTTTATATAATGCTTCATACTTACTCTTAATACCAAACTAGTATAACACAACTAATTGTTAAAAGATACTCTTTTATACATTTAGTGAGACACTGCCTATCATTCGAACGTGATAATGTCCTAAGTAGGTCGAAGCATAAAATGTCCCAAAATGATAAAATAAACTCATGAAAAGGATCATGCTAACGATGAATGAAGATAAAAAATATAAAGTAATAAAAGCTGTGGCAGAAAAAAGAAAGGAAAAAAAGAGAGCTTGTGTTGAACTTGGGCTCTCGACGAGGCAAGTCAACAGATTGATTCAAGACTATCAAAAAGGAGGAAAAGCTATTTTTTCACACGGTAACAGAGGAAAAACGGCTAAGCACGCTGTGCCAAAGGAAACAAAAAAACAAGTGGTCGAGCTCTATCAAAGTTTTAAGATACAGCCTAATGTGAAGCATTTTACTGAAATTCTGAAGGAGGATTATGACATCTGTTACACCGATACGACTATTCGTCGTATTTTATATCAAGCGAATATTTTATCACCTAAAACCCAAAGAAAAACGCGTAAGAAAATAAAAGCTCGAATCAAAGCTAAATCGATGAAAGGAGAAAAAAAGGCTGAGAACCCATTGGTTCCAAGAGCCGAAGATCAAATGGAGTTACCCGAAAAAAGCCATCCCAGCCGTCCTAGAAAGAAATATCAGGGGGAGCTTATTCAAATGGATGCCAGTTCCTATAACTGGTTTGGTAAAGAGGTGACACATCTTCATTTAGCTATTGATGACGCTTCTGGTAATATCGTTGGGGCTTATTTCGATACGCAAGAAACACTCAAGGGTTATTATCATGTGCTCAATCAGATTCTAACGAAACAAGGCATTCCCTTAGCTTTTTTGACAGATAAACGAACGGTTTTTGAATACACATCAAAAGCCATGAGAGCGGTTGAAGAAGATACATTTACCCAGTTCGGGTTTGCCTGTCATCAACTCGGTATTGAGATTAGAACTTCATCTATTCCACAAGCTAAAGGACGTGTAGAGCGCTTAAACGGGACTGTTCAATCGCGACTTCCTGTAGATTTAGAATTAGCTGGAATACAATCTATTGAGGAATCCAATCATTTTTTAACGAAATGGGTTAGAACTTTCAATAAGAAGTTTGGTCATAAAACGAAGGAATCCATTTATGAAAAGGCACCAACTAAATCTGAAATCAATTTGTTATTAGCACGAGTAGCGAATAGAAAAGTGGATAGTGGGCATCATATTCGTTATCAAAATAACTACTACCTGCCTACGGAAGGTAGTGAAGATAAATACTTCACACGAAAATCAAAGGTGCTAATTATCGAAGCGTTTAATGGAGATATCTATGTAAATATAGCTGAAAAAATATACACAACAAGGAGCCTGAAAGAGCATGACTATTACTCAAAAGAGTTTGATCCGATTCCAGAGCAAAAAAAAGAAAGACGCCAGTATATTCCCCCACAATCTCACCCGTGGAAACTAGAATCTTTCAAAAGATATCTTCGCAGTGTCGGAAAAACACTCGAAGAGTACGAAGCTGAACAAACAGCTTAAGGCTAATTTTAACAAATTCAGTCACATTAATGCAAGCTTTTGCGAAGTAAAAGCTTGCATTAATGTGACCCTTGGTTTTGGGACATTTTTACTTTCGCTTGACATCTTTTATACATTTAGTGAGACACTGCCTCAACTTAAGCTTATGGTTGTAAGAACGTATGTTCAGTGGTAGAATAAAGCCAGTATAAATTATTATAAATAGGTATACTTTACACTTTTTAAAAGAATAATAGACTGGATGTGAAGTAAAAAGATGGAAAAAGACCAATTTGACCTAATTTCTAAGTATCAACCTAATGGAGACCAGCCTGATGCGATTAAAGAATTAGTTAAAGGAATTGAAGAAGGAAAAAAAGAGCAAACGTTGCTTGGTGCAACCGGAACAGGCAAAACGTTTACAGTCTCTAATGTGATTCAAGAAGTAAACAAACCGACACTCGTTATTGCACACAATAAAACATTAGCCGGTCAATTATATAGTGAATTTAAAGAGTTTTTTCCAAATAATGCTGTTGAATACTTTGTTAGTTATTATGATTACTACCAACCTGAAGCATATGTTCCTTCAAGTGACACATTTATTGAAAAAGAATCTAGTGTGAATGATGAAATCGATAAATTACGGCATTCAGCAACAAGTGCTTTATTAGAGCGACGTGATGTTATTGTTGTGGCATCCGTTTCTTGCATTTACGGTCTAGTTAATCCTATTGATTACCGCGACCATGTATTGTCCTTGCGTGTTGGGGCGGAAATGAAGCGTGATGATATGCTGCGTCGTTTAGTAGATATGCAGTTTGTCCGAAATGATATTGATTTTCAACGGGGGAATTTTCGAGTAAGAGGAGATGTAGTCGAGATATTCTTGGCTTCTCGTGACAGCGATGCGGTTCGGATAGAATTTTTCGGAGATGAAATTGATCGAATTCGAGAAGTCGATGTTTTAACCGGAGAAGTTAAAGCTGAAGTCCAGCATGTACCTGTTTTTCCAGCTACTCACTTTGTAGCAAATGAAGAACAAACGCGTAATGCAGTAAAAACGATACAAGCCGAACTGGAAGAACAACTAAAAAAATTGCGTGCAGAAGATAAACTCATTGAAGCCCAGCGACTAGAACAACGGACCAACTATGATCTGGAGATGTTATTAGAAATGGGCTATTGTTCAGGAATCGAAAACTATTCTCGACATATGGATGGCCGCAAACCTGGTCAGCCACCATACACATTGATAGATTTCTTTCCAGAAGATTTTTTGATTGTCGTGGATGAATCGCATATCACCATGTCACAAATTAGAGGCATGTTCAATGGAGATAAAGCGCGCAAAGAGCGTTTGATTGAATATGGATTCCGCTTGCCAAGTGCTTTAGACAACAGACCGCTGCGTTTAGAAGAGTTTGAAAAACATGTAAACCAAATCATGTATATTTCGGCTACACCTGGTCCATATGAATTAGCACGTACGCCAGAAGTTGTTGAGCAGATCATTCGCCCAACGGGGTTATTGGATCCAATTGTTGAAGTTCGTCCAATCAAGGGTCAAATTGATGATTTGATCAATGAAATCAATGAACGCATTGAGAAAAATGAACGGGTATTTATTACGACATTGACGAAAAAAATGTCTGAGGATTTAACGGATTATCTAAAAGAGGTAGGCATCAAAGTAGCTTATCTACACAGTGACATTAAAACACTAGAACGAACGGAGATTATTCGAGATCTGCGCTTAGGAGTATATGATGTTTTGATTGGGATCAACTTGTTAAGAGAAGGTATTGATGTACCGGAAGTTTCATTGGTAACGATATTGGATGCAGACAAAGAAGGGTTCTTAAGAAGCGAACGATCATTGGTTCAAACGATTGGACGTGCAGCTCGTAATCAAAACGGAAAAGTGATTATGTATGCTGATAAAATTACCGATTCAATGAAGGCCGCTATTGAAGAGACAAGTCGGCGACGTAAAACACAAGAAGCGTATAACGAAGCACACGGCATTACACCAACGACTATCATTAAAGAAGTACGTGATTTGATTTCTATCACAACTGCTGTAACTGGAGAAGATAAAGGTTCATTGACGTCCGATAAAGTAGCGGGCTTAAACAAAAAAGAAAGAAAAGAACTAATTGGAAAATTAGAAGCTGAAATGCAAGAAGCAGCAAAAGCATTAGATTTCGAAAAAGCGGCTAATTTAAGAGATATTGTGCTGGAATTAACGGCTCAATATAAATAAAAGTGAGTCGTTGGAGCGGAAGTAAACACCTCTGAATGAAGTGGTGCTTTAGGAACTGATGAGTTAAAAAAAACAAGATCAAAATAGATAAAGAAGATGAGATAAATGCTTGCATTTATCTTTAACATCATGTAAAGTTTATTTATGTGCAAGACACAATCCTTTACTTGGTTTAACGAATCACCAACGTATACTCAGTAACAGGATAAATTAAAAGGAAGAGGTGTTTAGAAATGGCAATTTCTAAAGAAAGAAAAAATGAAATCATGAAACAATACGCAATACACGAAGGAGATACTGGTTCTCCAGAAGTACAAATTGCTGTATTGACTGAAGAAATCAATCATTTGAATGAGCATGCACGTGTTCATAAAAAAGACCACCACTCATACCGTGGACTAATGAAAAAAATTGGTCACCGTCGTAATTTATTAGCATACTTACGTAACAAAGATGCTAATCGTTACCGTGAATTGATTCAAAGTTTAGGCCTACGTCGTTAAAAAATGTGAGTCTATTTAAGAAGCGAGGTTCGCAGGAATCTCGCTTTATTTTTTGCATTGTCTATTTAAAAATATAAAACTAGTTGTGTCATAAACCATCCTACTATACAAATGTGAGTGTTTAAAACCTTAAAGATTGACATTTGTTTAGTAGTCTGTGTGGAAAATGAACAACAGTTTAAGAAAAAAAGGAGAACGACAATATATGACAGAGAAACAAGTTTTTACAAAGGAATGGGCAGGCCGTACACTAACGGTTGAAGTTGGACAACTAGCCAAACAAGCAAATGGAGCAGCTATGATTCGTTATGGAGATACAGCTGTTTTATCTGCAGCGGTAGCTAGTAAAAAAGCAAAAGATGTAGATTTTTTCCCGTTGACCGTAAATTATGATGAAAAAATGTATGCTGTTGGTAAGATCCCTGGAGGATTTATTAAACGGGAAGGACGTCCCAGCGAAGCAGCTACATTAACTGCTCGTTTGATTGACCGTCCGATTCGCCCAATGTTTGCCGATGGTTTTCGTAATGAAGTTCAGATAACCAATACTGTAATGTCCGTAGAAAAAGATTGCTCACCTTCTTTTTCAGCTATGTTCGGTTCATCACTGGCTCTTGTAATTTCAGATATTCCTTTCAACGGTCCAATTGCTGGTGTAGATGTTGGTCGTGTAAACGGAGAATACGTTATTAATCCAACTGTTGAACAAGAAGCCATGTCTGATATCCACTTAACTGTTGCAGGTACAAAAGAAGCTATCAATATGGTCGAAAGCGGCGCGGAAGAAGTTTCTGAAGAAGATATGTTAGGAGCATTGCTTTTTGGGCATAATGCAATCAAAGAATTAGTTGCTTTCCAAGAAGAAATTCAAGCAGCTGTCGGAAAAGAAAAAAGTGAAATTTCTTTATTGCAAATTGATACAGAATTAGAAAAAGAAGTAAACGATGCGTATAAAGAAAAAATGAGTACTGCAATTAAAACAGAAGAAAAATTAGCACGAGAAGAGAATATTGAAGCGGTTAAAGAAGAAGCTATTCTTTTTTATGAAGAAAAATATAGCGAACATGAAGAAGCGAATCGTATACAAAAAGAAATTAAAACGATTGTGGAGAATATGGAAAAAGATGAAGTACGTCGTTTAATTACTGTAGATAAAATTCGTCCAGACGGCCGTAAAATCGATGAAATTCGTCCTTTAGCTTCTGAAACTGGTATTTTGCCAAGAACTCATGGATCAGGTTTATTTACTCGAGGACAAACACAAGCTCTTACTATTGCTACTTTGGCCCCGCTAGGAGAACATCAAATAATTGATGGGTTGGGAATCGAAGAGAGCAAACGATTTATCCATCATTATAACTTCCCGCAATTTTCTGTCGGAAGTACTGGCCCTAGTCGTGGCCCTGGTCGTCGTGAAATTGGTCATGGAGCCCTTGGAGAACGTGCTTTATTACAAGTCATTCCAAATGAAGAAGACTTCCCGTATATGATTCGGTTAGTTTCAGAAGTATTAGAATCAAATGGTTCTTCTTCTCAAGCGAGCATTTGTGCAGGTACTTTAGCCTTAATGGATGCTGGTGTGCCAATTAAAGCCCCAGTAGCAGGAATTGCTATGGGTCTTGTAATGGAAGGCGAAAACTATACGGTATTAACAGATATTCAAGGATTAGAAGACCATTTAGGCGATATGGACTTTAAAGTTGCTGGAACAACTGCCGGTATTACGGCTTTACAAATGGATATTAAAATTCAAGGAATTACGCCGCAAATTCTTGAAGAAGCATTGACACAAGCTAAAAAAGCTCGTTTAGAAATTTTAAATGAACTAGTATCTACAATTGCTGAACCACGTAAAGAATTAAGCCAATATGCTCCGAAAATTGAAATGATGCAAATTAAACCAGAAAAAATCAAAGTGGTTATTGGCCGCGGCGGCGATCAAATTAATGCGATTATTGAAGAAACTGGTGTTAAAATTGATATTGATCAAGAAGGTAAAATCAGTATTGCTTCAGAAGACGCAGCAATGATCAAGCGTGCTAAAGAAATCATTGAAGAGTTGACCAAAGAAATCGAAGTAGGTAAAGTTTACACTGGTAAAGTTAAACGTATTGAAAAATTCGGTGCTTTTGTAGAAATAGCTAAAGGAAAAGATGGATTGGTTCATATTTCTGAACTTGCTAATGAACGAGTTGGTAAAGTAGAAGATGTTCTTGCATTGGGACAAACCGTTGATGTAAAAGTTGTTGAGATCGATAAACAAGGACGGATAAACCTCTCTATTAAAGCTTTACTAAAAAAAGAAGATTAATTTAAAAAAGGAAAAAGTTCTGTTTAATTGCAGAGCTTTTTCCTTTTTTTGAGAATACATATTCAATTACAGCACTCAAATAAGACGATTATTCAGGAAAGCTTGCTAGCCAGTGTTGTAGTGCAGTAAAAACAGCTTCTTGCTGCTGTTTATTGGTAATAGCGGCATCGTTATCGCCCTTTTGTTTATCATAGCTACCAAATCCAGCATGATTTCCACCCTGAATCGTTATGTAATCAGTATCTTTAGGTAAAAATTGTTTGTTGTTTTGAAAAGCTTGCTGATCTAAGACACCGTTATTGGTACCCGTAATAGATAGAACTGGCAAAGAACGATCTTCTAAGCTGCCTTTTTTATCGGGATAACTGGCTAGAAAAAATACACCTTTTAACATTTGCTGATCCATTGACTGCTTTTTTAAGCTGTCATGAGCGAAACGGCTAGCCATAACGCCACCTAATGAGTGACCGCCAATTACGTAACTTGTAATATTATAGTCTTCAATAATTTGTTGAGCTTTATTTGGTTTCATTACGGCCAAATTTAGAGGGTGGTGGATCAGACAAACAGGATAACCTGCATCTGCTAATTTTGCAGCCCATAGCCCATAACTCTTTTCTTTCACAAAAGCTCCTTGGTAAAAAATAATAGCGGTAGAAGAGCTTGTTTCGGCAGGCTCAAAGTAAACAACGTCTTGTGTTTCGTGAACGCTATAATTGGAATGAGTTGTGACAGCTTGAAGAGCTTGTGACGTGGGAGTATAGGTCAGCGTATTCAGTGAAAACAACATAATAAACGCTAAACTGGCAAGCAATAAAAGAAGGACTAAACCTAACTTTTTCTTTTTTTTCATCTTTTCTCCTTTCTGATCCTCGCAATAAACGAGGATTTGAACAGTTTATTTATTTTAACATACAATGAAATAATTTTGTCTTTGAAAAAAGAAGAAAAGGGGGAATAATCTTGTTTTGTATGATTTCTTTGCTATTTGTGCTAAAATATATATTGGCTACTTTTGTAAAGGAATTGACTAAATAGTAAGTTAGATAAATGAAAAGATTTGTGAAGGAGATTATTTAATGAGTGGATATACTATTGCCGTAGTGGGCGCAACTGGAGCAGTCGGAACAAAAATGATTGAAATGTTAGAAAGTACATCTTTACCCATTCAACAGGTAAAGTTGCTTGCATCAAAACGTTCAGCAGGGAAAAAGCTACAGTTTAACAATACAGAGTTAGTTGTCGAAGAGACCACAGCCGAAGCATTTGAAGGCGTAGACATCGCTTTATTCAGTGCTGGAGGAAGTATTTCAAAACAATTTGCACCTGAAGCAGTTAAAAAAGGAGCCATTGTTATAGATAATACAAGTGCTTACCGCATGGATCCAGAGGTTCCTTTAGTGGTTCCCGAAGTTAATGCGGAAGCAGTGAAGAACCATAAGGGGATTATTGCTAATCCTAATTGCTCTACCATTCAAATGATGGTAGCTTTGCAACCCATCCGTGAAAAGTATGGATTGAATCGGATCATTGTTTCAACTTATCAAGCAGTCAGCGGTGCTGGAGCAGCAGCTGTCGATGAAATGAAAGAACAGGCTCAACAGATGTTAAGTAACGAAGCTTATGAAGCTGCCATTTTACCGTCTGGCGGCGATAAAAAACATTACCCTATTTCTTTTAATGTTTTACCGCAAATTGATTTATTTACAGAAGGCGGTTATACCTATGAAGAATGGAAAATGATCAACGAAACGAAAAAGATCATGTCTGATGAAGACATCAAAATTTCAGCTACTTGTGTGCGTGTTCCAGTAATTTCTGGTCATTCAGAGTCTATTTATATTGAAGTTTTAGATAAGTCGGCTTCTGTTTCTGGCATTCAAGACCTATTGCGGACAGCACCTGGAGTAAGTTTACAAGATGATCCAACTGTTCAATTATATCCAACACCGCTTGCAGCAGAAGGTAAAAAAGAAACGTTTGTAGGCAGGATTAGAAAAGATATAGATGAAGAAACAGGGTATCATATGTGGGTCGTTTCAGATAATTTGCTTAAGGGAGCAGCTTGGAATTCAGTCCAAATAGCTGAAACGTTGCATGAACTTAACTTAGTAACTGAAAAATAAGGCGAACAATACTGTTGTTTTGAAAGAGAAGGTGTACTTTATGGATTTGAAAAAAGCGAGAATCATTACGGCAATGGCAACACCATTTGATAATAAAGGGCAATTAGATTTCATCAAATTGAAAGCTTTGATCAATTATCTCTTAGCAAATGGGAGTGAAGGCTTAGTTGTTGGGGGAACCACAGGAGAATCACCTACCTTATCCCATCAAGAAAAACTAGATTTATATAAAAAAACAGTTGAGCTGGTAGATGGACGGGTTCCTCTGATTGCAGGAACAGGTTCAAACAATACAGCTGAAACAATTTCTTTTACAAAAGAGGTAGAAAAAATTCAAGGTATTGATGCCGTTTTAGTTGTTGCGCCTTATTACAACAAACCCAATCAAGCAGGGATATATGCTCATTTTGAAGCTGTTTCTCAAAATACAGACATGCCCATTATTATATATAACGTTCCTGGTCGGACAAGTGTTGTTATCGACCCGGAAACGACTGTTCGTTTATCGTCACTAGATAACATTATAGGGGTAAAAGATTGTTTGGGAATGGATGCATTAAGTTTCATTGTTGAACAAGCAAATGAGAACTTTTTAGTTTATTCAGGCGAAGATAATTTGGCTTTTCCAGCTAAATGCGTAGGAGCAACAGGAATCATTTCGGTTGCCAGCCATATTATTGGGAAAGAAATGGCAGACATGTACGATTTGCTTGCAGCAGGAAAGGTCGATCAAGCTGCTGAGAAACATCGCAAGTTGCTGCCTAAAATGAATAGCTTATTTACAGTGCCTTCTCCAGCTCCGGTCAAGATGGCTTTGAACCATTTAGGAATAGATACAGGCGATGTGAGGTTGCCGCTGGTGGCCTGCACACAAGAAGAAAAGCAGAAAATATTAGAAAGTTTACAGTTAGAAAATTAGCAAAAATGAAAAGAAAGAAATAGAGGTGAAGAAATGAGTGACATTAAAATTATTCCATTAGGCGGCGTGCGAGAAAACGGAAAAAACATGTACGTTATTGAAGTGGATGAAGAAATTTTTGTTTTAGACTGTGGGTTAATGTACCCAGAGACAGAATTGTTAGGAATTGATATCGTTATTCCTGACTTTAGTTATTTAGAAGAAAATCATGATCGTGTAACAGGAGTTTTCTTGACCCATGGGCATGAAGATGCCATCGGAGCGTTACCTTATTTTCTTCAAAAATTTGATGTTCCGGTATTTGGAACGGAGTTGACTATTGCGTTAGCAAAATTATTTGTAGAAAAAGATAGCCAAGTCAGTCAATTTAATGATTATCATGTAATTGATGAAAATACCGAAATTGAATTTAAAAATGCAATCGTGAGTTTCTTTAGAACGAATCACACAATTCCAGATTCAGTAGGAATCACACTGAAAACGAATGAAGGCAGTATTGTTTATACAGGCGATTTTAAGTTTGATCAAAGCGCTACTCCGGCTTATCAAACAGACTTGGCCAAAATTAGCGATATTGGAAAAACAAATGTTTTAGCTTTGTTAAGTGATTCTAGCGATGCAGAAAGTTCGATCGAAAACGTCAGTGATTTAAAAGTGGCTGAAGAAGTAGTTGATACATTTCGCAATACGAAAGAGCGTATCATTGTAGCAAGTGTGGCTAGCAATATTTTACGTATTCAGCAAGTCTTGGATGCAGCTTATAAATCAGACAGAAAAGTTTTTATTACAGGGAAAAAAGTAGAAGAAATCGTTGAAGTTGCAATGAATTTGAAAAAAATTCAACTACCAAGTGAAGATTTGATTATTCCAATTGAAAATATTGAGAATTATACAGACGCTGAAATCGTTATTTTAGAAACAGGCACAACAGGCGAGCCGATCAAGACCCTTCAAAAAATGTCGTTGGGTAAACATGGCCAAGTAAACATTAAAGAAGGCGACTTGGTTTATATTGTAACGAGTCCTTCTGCTAGTATGGAAGTAACCGTTAATAAAACTAAAAATATGATTTACCGTGCTGGTGGTGAAGTTAAACAAATTTCAGATAATTTAAAAGCATCAGGACATGCTACACCTAATGATTTAAAATTGATGATAAATTTAGTTAAACCAACTTATTTTGTTCCTGTCACTGGGGAGTACCGTCGCTTAGCAGCTCACGCTCAGTTAGCTCATGAAGTGGGTATCCCGTTTAAAAATATTTTTATCCCTGGCAAAGGCGATATAGTTGAATACAAATCAGGCCGGATGCATATGTCGGGACAAGTAGAAGCAGGCAACACAATGGTTGACGGCATTGGTATTGGCGATATTGGAAACATTGTCTTAAGGGACCGCAAATTGCTTTCAGAAGACGGAATATTTGTTGCAGTTGTGACGATCAGTCGTAAAAAAGGGAAAATCATGTCTGGCCCTGAAGTAATGACACGAGGGTTTGTTTACGTTAAAGAAAATACCGATTTAATTAAGGCAAGCAATGAAATCGTTAGAGAAGTGGTAGAAGACAATTTAAACCATAAAGAGTTTGAATGGAGCCGCTTAAAACAAGAAATCAGAGATGCTTTAAGCAAGTATTTATTTGAACAGACACGTAGAAGACCGGTTATTTTACCGATTATTATGGAAACCAGTTCTCGTAATCGTCGTAAATAAATAAAAAAGGCTTGAATCGAAATTTCGATTCAAGCCTTTTTTGAGTGCAATGGAATAAGCGGAATTAATAATCGTTTATTTTGTTACACCATTTGTCCATTCAGCAACACGATCTGGATTTTCTTCGATCCATGCTTTAGCAGCATCTGCTGAATCTTCACCATTACTGATGTTCAACATAACTTCTTCCATCTCATCTGTTGTCCAGTGGAATTGGTCCAATACTTGATAAGCTTCAGGCATATCATCTTCTAAGCCTTCACGAACCATCGTATTAATTGTTTCAGCTTCTCCAAATGAATTTTCAGGATCATCTAAATATTTTAAATCATACGTAGCAAACATCCAGTGAGGAGACCAGCCAGTGATAACAATATCTTCTTGATTAGTAATTGCTTGTTTTAATGCAACCGTCATTGCTCCAGATGAAGATGTTTCTACATTCCAATCACTTAGATTAGAATAATCTTCAAGTGATTGTTCAGCTGCTCCAACAACTCCAGCACCAGGTTCTATTCCGGTGATTGTTTTATTGGCTTCGTCTTTTAGATCAGCAATAGAATTAACATCCATATATTCAGGGACAACTAAACCGATTTTAGCGCCTTCTAAGTTTTCACCTAAATCAACAACTTGATCACCGTATTTTTCAAATTGAGAACCATGAGTACCTGGAAGCCATGCAGCTACCATACCATCAGCCTCGCCTGTTGAAACTGCTTCCCACATTACAGCATTATCGAGTGGAACGAGGTTAACATTATAACCAAGATCTTCTAAAACAGCTCCAATAACGTTAGTAGAGGCAACTTCAGTATCCCATTCAACATAGGCTAGCTCAATTTCTTTCCCTTTTCCAACAGTATCTTCTTTTCCTGTATCATCAGCCGCACAGCCTGCAGCAATCAATGATAAACCTAGTCCAGCTATTAAACTCAGTCGTTTCCAATTAAATTTTGACATAATTGATTCATCTCCCTTTTCCTAATAGTTCATTTTTATCTATAAGATTTTTCGAATTTAAACGTATTTTTGAATTAAACTCTCTTTTTATTTAACAAACAATTAAGCTTTTTTGTTTAATTTTTGTGTGATGCGATCAATAATGATTGCAAGTACAACTAAACCAATACCAGATACGAAACCTGTACCGATTTGAGCACGTTGTAAGGAAGAAAGAACTTCTCTTCCAAGACCAGGTGCACCAATCATAGAAGCAATAACGACCATTGATAATGCAAGCATGACCGTTTGGTTGATACCAGCCATGATGGTCGATTTAGCTAAAGGCAATTCCACTTTAAATAATTTCTGAGATCCAGTACTACCGAAAGCTTCTGCAGCTTCTGCAAGTTCACTTGAAACTTGACGAATTCCTAAATTGGTAAATCGAACAGTAGGGGGGATAGCAAAAATCAAAGATGCAAATACTCCGGGTACCATACCGATACCAAAGAAGGCAACAGCCGGTATCAAGTAAACAAAAGCCGGCATGGTTTGCATAAAGTCTAAGACAGGCGATAAAATCGCATTGGCGATTTTGCTTTTAGCCATTAAAATGCCAAACGGAACTCCGATGATCACTGATAATAGACTAGCAACTAACACTAAGGTAACTGTATTCATTAAGTTGTCCCAATGTCCTTGATTGTAAATGAACCATAAACCTACAAGAGAAAAAGTTGCTAAGCCAAATTTTTTGCCAGATACAAAAAATGCTAGTACAGCAATCAGAAGGATAAAAATAACCGGCGGGATAAACAATAAAGTGTTTGTAACAGATTTCATAAAGATTTCTGAATATTTTTGAATTGGATTAAATAGAAACGCAAAAGTTTGAGTAATCCAAACGGTTAATTCTTCAACAGCATGAGCAACGGGTAATTTTGGAATAAAGTCTAGTATATTATTCATTTTCTGAATCCTCCTCGCTTTCACCAGCTAGTGCAGCAATAACAGCCCCTCTGACAATAATTCCTACCAATTTGCCATTATCGACTACTGCAACTGGAGTTGTTGAATCATAAATCACTGAGAAGATATCGTTCATTGTAGTAGTTCTGGTAACAGTTGGGATATCTGTTTTAAGGATAGTCTGAATACTTGTGATACCTTCTTTACGTGCTGTAGAAGCATCTTCAGCAGTAATGTATCCTTGCAAGTTTCGATTGCTTTCGACCACTAAAATACTAGATAAGCCTTCACGCCGCATTTGTTCTAAAGCTACACGTGGTCCATGATTTTTAATATTGACAGTTTCAGGCCGTTTCATAATGTTTTCAGCTGTCAATACTTTAGACCGATCCACATCCTCAACAAAACGTTCAACATAGTCGTTCGCCGGATTCATTAAAATTTCTTCCGGAGTACCAATTTGAACGAGTGCGCCGTCTTTCATTAGAGCTATACGGTCACCGATTCTTAAAGCTTCGTTTAAATCATGTGTGATGAAAATAATTGTTTTTTGAACAGAAGCTTGTAAATCAACTAATTCGTCTTGCATTTCTTTACGAATCAAGGGGTCTAAAGCGGAAAAAGCTTCATCCATTAGGAGAACTTCTGGATTATTGGCTAACGCTCGAGCTAATCCAACACGTTGCTGCATTCCTCCGGATAATTGTTTAGGATATTGATAAAGGTAATCACCTAAACCAGCATTTTTAAGAGCTTGGGTTGCTTTTTCTGTCCGCTCTTTTTTATCGATGCCTTTAATTTCTAAGCCGTATTCAGTATTTTCTAAAATAGTACGTTGTGGAAATAAGGCGAAATTTTGGAAAACCATACTTAATTTATCACGGCGGACTTGGCGTAGAGCCTTCTTGTCCATTTTCGATAAATTCTCACCGTCAATATAGATACTACCTTCAGTTGCATCGATCAAACGATTAAACATGCGTACTAAAGTAGATTTCCCACTTCCTGATAATCCCATGATGACGAATACTTCTCCTTCTTCAATCGAGAAGCTGACGTTGTTGACACCGACCGTTAAGCCTGTCTCTTTCAAAATTTCTTGTTTCGACTTATTTTGTTTCAATAATTCTAGAGCACGTTCATTTCTTTTACCAAAAATTTTAGTAACATTTTCAACTTTTATTTTTGACAAACTCTCATCTCCTTTTTTATTTTTTTGTTCTGTGATCAGAACTATTTAATGATGGAAAAATAGCAGTTTGCTTAACCTGCAAATGGCTACAAACAAGCTTTTCATAGCAAGAAAACAACCCGCGCCGAAGTGAACACAAAATTCAGTGTAACATTTTCTCTATCAAATGAAAACAAAGGTGCTTTTCAATAATGACCAATAACGGCTTGCTTTCATTGACACAGCAAAGCTATGGGGAAAAAGTAAGAATTTGATGAGAATTTTTTAATAAAATAAAAAACCGACTGTTATTTTTTCTGAAAAGTACCTTAAGATAAGAATAAAAAGAATAAATAAAGTCACGTTAATGACAGATAAAACTTGTGATTTTAGAAACTGATTGATAAACTAAACTAAGCAATATAAAAGTAACGAGGAGGCTGCTAGATGTTGTCTAACCGCCAAAAGGAAGCAATAAAACAAACTGAGCACTTTGTTTATCATTTATTGAAAGAAGACGCTAGCGGGCATGACTGGTGGCACATTCAACGTGTCCGAAACTTAGCCGAAACCATCGCAGCCCAAGAAAAAGAAGCTGCAAATCCATTTATTTATGAAATGGCTGCTCTGTTACATGATGTTGCCGATGAGAAAATAAATCGAAATAGTGAGTCTGGCGAGAAAAAATTATTTGATTGGTTACATACTATTAAGTTAGAAAAAAAAGAAAAAGAAGCTATTTTGGAAATTATTTTGAATATCTCTTATAAAGGAGGAACAAATAAAACGAAACTGGCTTCAATAGAAGGTAAAATCGTTCAAGATGCTGATCGTTTGGATGCGTTGGGAGCCATTGGGATTGCTAGAACAATGGCATATACAGGTGCACGTGGACGTTTGATACATGATCCGGATGCTTCATATTCACGCGAGAATTTGACTCTTGAACAATATCGCTCTGACGAAGGTACAGCAGTTATGCATTTTTATGAAAAACTATTCAAATTAAAAGATTTGATGAATACTTCTACTGGAAGAAAAATAGCTTCTAAACGCCATGACTATATGGAGAATTATTTAAAGGAATTTTATGAAGAATGGGAAGGCAACTGTTGAATTGATTTAGGGAAAGAAGGGTGCAGCGGCTTCCCGCATCTGAAAAACTAGACACACTAAAAAGATACTAGGCGGTGGCAATCATATGGCAGCGATTCATGAAATTGAATTGAAAGAAGCAACGATAGAAGATATTCCGCTTTTAGAAAGCTACTTTTTAGAAGATGATCAGTACACAGCTATGCCGATAGATGCGATGACAGAAAGTCTCCATGAAACTCAAAAGTATCCTATTTTAATAGTAAAAGAGGAAAACTTAGTAGGATTTTTTATTTTACAAAGAGGCAAGTTGATTAAAAATTATCCCCTTAGCGAAGAAACACTGTTTTTGCAAAATCATTCAATTGATCAACGTTTTCAAAAGAAAGGCTATGGAAAGTTATCGATGGAGTTATTGCCTGCTTTTATTCAAGAAAAATTTAAAGACATCAATGAAGTAGTTTTAACAGTTGATTATGATAATTTAAGCGGGCAAATGTTGTACTTGAAAACAGGATTTAAGGATACAAAAAAACGGATAAAGGAAAAGGATACATACAAATTTATCTATGCAAAAAAGCTTAACAGTACTACTTAAAAAGGTTTTGGAACATTAAAATAGCTATTAAGAAAAACAAGAAAAGAGGATTTATTCAATGAATAAAAAATATATAGTTCTTGCTACCCTTGCTGTACTGACCGTTATTACCATTTGGGGCGGCGCTCACTACCACCGTTCTGTCCAAGCAGAAAAAATGAAGAAAACAGAACAAAAAATGGACCAAACAAAAGAAATCGAACAATTAGTCAGTGCTTTGTTTGAAAACGATAAAAAAGAAAAGCTGGCAGCCGGCATTACAGAAGAGCAAATTTCAGAAGCAGCAACAGAAGTAACAAACTTATCAAATGAAGCAGTGAAAGAAGATCTTTTAAAAGACGTCAAGCGAGCACAAACGTTTTATCAAGCGCAAACCCAGATTGAAAATGTAATAAAAAACAAGATTTTAGCAGATGATGTAACTAAGGAGCAACTTGAGGAAGCTGAAAAAGAAGTAAAAAAAATTGAATCAGTGTCTTTGCCTTTATACAAAGAATTAAAAATAGAACTAGATGAAGCAGCAAAACAATATAAACAACTAGAAGAAACGCGAAAAACCGTAACGGGTCTTTTTGAAAATTTAAAAGACGGTACGGTTAAAGAAACAGTTACTCGAGAACAATATGAAGAAGCAGAAAGCAAAGTCACTAAAATAAAAAACAAAAAGGCACAAAAAGAAATACAAGATTTATTGTTGCTGGTTGAAAAACAGTTGGTTCTAAATGAAGAACAAGAAAAGTTGTTAGAAGAAGAAAGAATAGCTGAAGAAGAGCGGTTACGTGCACTAGAAGAAGAGGAAGCGATTCAAGCTGAAAATGAACAGCAAGAAGAAGCTGCAGCAGGATCTTCCTCAACGACTTATGAAAACAATAGTACTAGCAACCAAGGGACTTGGAAACCCAGCTATAATCCGCCAAGTGATTATAAAAATTCAGGAAACTCAACAACTACTGAGGATGAAAAAACAAGTTCGGAAAGTGGAGCACCTGAAGACTCAGAAGAAGTTCCAGAAGAAGAACCCGATACTGAAAGTTCTGACAATGTACCCGATTCAGAAAAACCAACAGATTCAGACGCGCCTAATTCGGATGAAGCTAAAAATGAAGAAGCAGATTCTGCTTCAAAAGAAAATCAATAGCAGCTATTTTGGTAGGGAAAATAAAAACGAGTTACAGAAAGAGGCTTGACACTAAGTGAAAGATTAACTATAGTGAATGAAGGTAAGAGTTAAAAAGAATAGAACAACCATCACAAAGGGGTGCTGTAAAATGCTGAGATTGAATCATTGATTCTGACCCTTCGAACCTGTTCGTTAGTACGAGCGTAGGAATTGTGACGGGGCACTTGATCGTAAAAAATCATCTGAGCTCCTCCTTTGTTGTGTGGCACTGTTCGACACATCAAAGGAGGATTTTTTTATGGAAAATACACGATTACGTGTAGGAATAGAAGGAACGATCGTAGCAGCCTTAGCCATCGTGCTATCAATGCTGCCAACAAATATCGGAACGGGTTTCACAGTATCGTTAGGAATGATACCGATGATTCTTTATGCTTTCAGAAGAGGGACTGCAGCCGGAATAGCTGCTGGATTTTTGTGGGGAATATTACATTATTTAGTTGGTAATGTTTCTATTTTGAATTTAGTACAGGGATTTATTGAATATTTTGTGGCGTTTATGTTTACAGGGTTTGCCGGATTGTTTGCGCAGCCTATTCAACAAGCCATACAGAAAAAAGCGTCAATTCAATTAATAGGATACATTATTTTGGGAACAATAACGGGCACGCTTGCTCGCTTTTTCTGGCATTTTGTAGCTGGATATTATTTCTGGGGCAGTTATGCACCAGAAGGCATGAACCCACTATGGTATTCTTTTATTGCCAATGGAGGAAGTGCCTTAGCCACCATACTAGTTACCACTATTGCGTTGCTGCTTCTCAGTAAAACGGCACCTTTATTATTTATACCAAAAGACACAAAACAGTGAGAAATAGGTGTTAAAAAAAGAGAACATATTAACCACTTTACTTTTCTTAAAGGTAAGTGGTTTTTGTTTAGGCAGAAATAGTCTCCTATTAATTGAATAATGCTAGTAAAAAAAAAAATAACATAGTAAGATAAGAAGAGAATTTAATTTGAAAGGATTACTTTATGCAAATTTTTTTAATAAGCTTAATTGCCATCGTTCTTTTAAACACCATTTTTGCCATCATTACAGTGTTCCGAGAAAAAAGGGATATCGCGGCCACTTGGGCTTGGCTGCTCGTTTTGGTGTTATTGCCTATCGTAGGCTTTATTTTTTACTTGTTTATTGGAAACAAATTATCACGTAAAAAGATTTTTGATATCAAGGCACAAGAAAGTATCGGAATGCCTGAACTGGTTCAAGCACAAAAGGAAATGCTGGCAGATGATGAGAATTTATTGTCTACTAAGCAAGCAACAGAAAACGCTAAGGAGATGGCTAGCCTATTTCTAGAAAGTGATGAATCGATTCTAACGAAAGGAAATAAGGTTCAATTATTTACTGATGGTGCCGATAAATTTGATGCACTACTCAAAGATTTGTATGCTGCCCAGCACCATATTCATTTAATTTACTATATTTTTAAAAACGATAAAATTGGCAATCGTGTTTTAGCGGCACTTGAAGAACGAGCAGCAGCAGGTGTAGAGGTACTCGTTATTTATGATGCTTTAGGATCCCGTTCTTTAAAACCGAATTTCTTTAAGAAGTTACGCTCTCTTGGAGGACACGCTGAGTCTTTTTTTGGTTCGCATTTTAGTTTCATTAATTTAAGATTTAATTACCGTAATCACCGTAAAATTGTGATTATTGACGGGGAAATCGGCTATACTGGAGGATTTAATGTAGGCGATGAATACTTAGGAGAGTACAAAAAATTTGGTTATTGGCGTGATACTCATATGAAAATTGAAGGGAATGCTGTCTTGCCCTTGCAAAGTCGTTTTTTAATGGATTGGAATGCGACTGTTTCTCATCATAAGTTAGAATACCAAGAAAATTATTTTCCGCTGATAAAGAAACAAGGAAAAACAAATATGCAAATCGTATCAAGCGGACCAGACAATGAAACGCAGCAAATAAAAAAAGGCTATATTAAAATGATCAGTATGGCAAAAGAATCAGTTTTTATTCAATCGCCTTACTTTGTTCCAGACGATTCTGTGTTGGAAACAATTGAAATTGCTGTAATGTCTGGGATCGACGTTAAGATCATGATTCCAAACAAGCCCGATCATCCGTTTATTTACCGTGCTACGGTTTATTATGCAGCAGAAATGGTGGCGGCTGGAGCAGAAGTATACATTTATGACAATGGATTTTTACATGCCAAAACAATAGTGATAGACGGAAAAATTTGTTCAATCGGAACAGCTAATTTCGATTTTCGCAGTTTTAAGTTGAATTTTGAAGTGAATGCTTTTATTTACGACCCGGAAGTAGCGAAACAACAGCAAAAACTTTTTTATAAGGACATTGAGAAAAGTTACCTATTAACTCAAGAACTATTAGACAACCAATCCTATTGGTTGAAGTTTAAACAAACATTCTCTCGGTTATTTTCTCCTATTCTATAAGATCAGTAAAAAAAAGACTTAAAAAAGAAGCGAAAAAAATCTTCTTTTTCAAGTCTTTTTTTTAATTGTTTTCTAATCAAAAGTATAGAAGGTTGATAATATGAGCTATTTAAGAGATAATTAGAAAGAATAATGCGATTTTTTTCGTAACGAAATGAAAATTAGATAAGAGGGTGGAAACTGTGATTGAATTTAAAAATGTTTCAAAAGTTTATAAAGGCGGAAAAGTAGCAGTTGAAAATATTAATTTGTCCTTTGATAAAGGTGAATTTATTGTATTTATCGGTACAAGTGGAAGTGGAAAAACAACTTCTATGAGAATGATCAATCGAATGATTGAACCTACTTCTGGAGAAATTTTGATTAACGGAGAAGACATTATGAAAAAAGACCCGGTTAAATTGCGTCGTAAAATCGGTTATGTCATCCAGCAAATCGGATTAATGCCTCATATGACGATTTTTAATAATATTGTACTGGTTCCTAAGCTAATGAAATGGCCAGAAGATAAGCAAAGAGAGATTGCAGAGGATTTAATCAAAAAAGTAGATTTGCCTTTGGAATACTTGGATCGTTATCCATCCGAACTTTCCGGTGGACAGCAACAAAGAATTGGCGTCATTCGAGCATTAGCTGCTGACCAAGATATTATTTTAATGGATGAGCCTTTTGGAGCATTAGATCCTATTACAAGAGATTCCTTACAAGAATTGCTCAAAGAACTTCAAAAAGAATTGGGAAAAACGATCGTTTTTGTTACTCATGATATGGATGAGGCACTAAAACTTGCAGATCGTATTGTTATTATGCAAGAAGGAAAGGTCGTTCAATTTGACACTCCTGATAATATTTTATCAGCACCGGCAAATCAATTTGTTGAAGATTTTATTGGAGAAGATCGCTTGATTCAAGCACGTCCAACTATTCAAACCGTTGAACAGGTAATGTTGAAAAATCCTGCTTCTGTTACTCCAGGAAAATCAATTACTGATGCGATTAAAATCATGCGCGACAGACGAGTTGATACTTTATTAGTAACGGATGATGCTGGAATCCTCAAAGGGTTTGTCGATATTGAAAGCATAGATTTAAACCGTAAACGCGCTACGAGTGTCGGCGATATCATGTCTACTAAAGTTTACTTTGTACGAAAAGGTACTTTGTTAAGAGATACTGTTCAACGGATCTTGAAACGCGGATTTAAAAATGTACCAGTTGTTGATGATCATAATCGATTAATAGGTATTGTTACGCGTGCTTCTTTAGTAGATATCGTATATGACACTATTTGGGGCGATGGGGATGAATCAGAGACACCAAATGAGAACCCATTAGAAACCACTGTATCAAAAGAAAGTAAAGAGTAGGAGGGAAGAAACATGGCTGATTTTTTTGCAAGCAATGGTTCTGATCTGTTGCTAAAAACTTGGGAACATCTTTACATTTCTGCTGTCGCCTTAATGCTTGGAGTGATTGTGGCTGTTCCTTTAGGAATTGTGTTAACACGTTTTAAAAGAGTATCTTCTGTTGTTATGGGATTAGCGACAATTCTGCAAACTGTCCCTTCGTTAGCTTTGCTAGCTTTGATGATTCCTATTTTGGGAATTGGAAAGTTACCTGCCATTATTGCGTTGTTTATCTATTCCTTATTGCCTATTTTAAGAAATACATATATTGGCATACAAGGAGTAGACCCAGGATTGAAAGATGCTGGGAAAGGAATGGGAATGACAGATATGGAGTTGATTCGTTTAGTTGAATTGCCACAAGCTGCTCCTGTGATCATGTCAGGCATACGTCTTTCAGGCGTATATGTTATTGCTTGGGCCACTTTAGCTTCTTATATCGGAGCAGGGGGATTAGGAGATTTTATTTTTAACGGACTAAACTTATTTATTCCTGAGCTAATCATTGGTGGGACTATTCCCGTCACCTTGTTAGCCTTATTAGCAGATTTTTTGTTAGGGAAATTAGAGAAAAAATTAACGCCCGCCAGTGCATAAAAATATAGGAGGTTTCAAAATAATGAACACAATCAAAAAAATTAATAAAATTGTGCTCCTTCTTTTGGCAACAGTAGTGTTAAGCAGTTGCTCACTTCCAGGCTTAGGCGGAGGGTTTGATAAAAAAGGGATCACTATTACCGGAGGCACAACTTCGGAACAACAAATTTTAGGCTTTATTGTTGAAGGTATGGTTGAACATTATCTGGATATAGATGCTCAACTTATTAATAATTTAGGTTCATCTACTTTAAATCATCAAGCTTTGATAGGCGGAGATGCAAATGTATCCGGTTCTCGGTATACAGGAACCTCTCTAACGGGTGAACTGGGTTTAGAACCGATAACAGATTCTGATAAAGCTTATCAAGCTGTTGTAAAGGGATTTGATCAAAAATTTGACCAAAAATGGTTTCCTTCTTATGGTTTTTCTAATACCTATGCCTTTATGGTAACGAAAGAAACTGCTGAAAAATATAACCTTAAAACAATCAGTGATTTAAAAGATATTATTTCAGATTTGAATTTAGGTGCTGATAATTCTTGGATGGAGCGAAAAGGGGATGGTTATCAAGCTTTTGTGAGCACATATGGTTTTGATTTTAATCGTGTCTACCCGATGCAAATTGGTCTAGTGTATGATGCTTTATCCGCTGACAAAATGGATGTAGTCTTAGGTTACTCAACGGATGGACGAATAAAAAGTTATGATTTGGTTGTTCTAGAAGATGATAAACATTTATTCCCAGCTTATGACGCCAGCCCTGTTGCCACACATCAAGTATTAAAAGATTATCCAGAATTGAATGAGGTTTTATTAAGATTAAAGGGTACAATTTCAACAGAAAAAATGCAAGAGTTGAATTATCAAGCTGATAACGATCTTTTAGAACCAAAAACTGTTGCACAAAATTTCTTGAGTGCAAACAATTACTTCGAAGATAAAGAAGTAAATACGAAAGGAGATGAATAAATAGTGGATATTTCAAAAATGGGACTTTGGGAACAGTTATGGTTTTATTTTAATGAAAACGGCTTTTATATTTGGGAGCAGTTTTTGCGCCACTTTTTAATCTCTATCTATGGCGTTCTTTTTGCAGCGGTCGTTGGTATACCGATTGGATTTTTGATTTCTCGTCGCGGAAAATTAGCGGATTGGGTTATTGGAATTGCTAATGTGATTCAAACTATTCCTTCTTTGGCTATGCTCTCTATTTTGATGCTAGGTCTTGGTTTAGGTACAAATACAGTTATTACTACTGTTTTTCTTTATTCCTTACTGCCAATCATTAAAAATACTTACACTGGAGTACGGAGTGTTGATCGCAACATCTTGGACTCAGGCAAGGGTATGGGAATGACGAGATTACAACTAACTTATATGGTGGAGTTGCCTTTATCCTTATCTGTCATTATGGCAGGTATCCGTAATGCATTGGTTGTAGGAATTGGAATCACTGCAATCGGCACATTTATTGGAGCTGGCGGCTTGGGAGATATTATTACACGTGGGGTCAATGCCACAGATGGAGGAGCCATTATCTTATCTGGAGCGATTCCGACGGCATTGATGGCTATTATTAGTGATTTGGTTTTAGGGTTTATTGAAAAGAAAATGGACCCAACCAACAAAATCCGAACTTAAAGGGAGTGTAGAAAAAGCGTTTAGATCCGCAACTTCTATCTTGCATGCCGTATCTCTAAGCAACTAAAACTGCAAGATTTAAGGCAACTGCGACGAATAAATGCAAGATAAAAGGGTGTCAGAACTGCTTTTTGGAATACGTTCTCGAATAAATAGTTGGATATGCAAAAGAGGATGAGACTTTTGTCTCATCCTCTTTCTTGCTTATTGTCTTAAGCTAAACGTACATGTCGAATATCATCAAATGAAAGCATATAGGTCATTTGTTGGTCTGAGTTTTCTAAAATAAGTAATTTTTTTTGGTTTGGTGCATATCTTAATAAGCCTTTTTGTTCTTTTACAGTTAAAACATGCTTTGTTTTGTTGGTTTGAAGAATAATAGGTTTACGGCGTTCATAGGCTTGAGTTAAAAAATATAGAACTTGGTGCTTTGGCATTTGAGGAAGTACTTGCAGTGAATCCATGTCTTTAGATAAAACAACTTTTCTACTAAAAAAATTAGGTTGTTTTTCAGCAAAGTTTTTTTCCATGTTTATTCCTCCGAACGTTTGTTTGATATTTTTATTATACGAACAAACGTTCAGAAGTGCAAGTCTTTTTCAAAATATTAATAATAAAGTTTTCTTTTCAAGGATTTTCTGTCTATAATAAGAATTGAAGAATAAAAAAGAAAAGTTTGTTTACTAAGGAGTTTTGGTATGAGTTATAAAATAATGGCTGATTCGTGTTGTGATCTACCGATAGAGTTTGTTGAAGAACATAACATTCATATTATGAATATGATCGTTAATATGGAGGGAAAAGAATACATCGATGACTTAGGGAAAACTTTTGATCGAGAAGCCTTTTTTCAAAAAATAAAAAACGGAGAAATAGCAACAACTTCTCAAATCAATATAGGAACTTATTTAGAAGTGTTCAAATACTATATTGAAGAAAACATACCCGTACTTTATTTGGCTTTTTCATCAGGATTAAGTGGTTCCTATAATAATGCATTAGCAGCTGTGGAAATGTTAAGAGAAGAATATGAGACTGTTGATATCACAATTATTGATACTTTAGCTGTTTGTTTAGGAGATGGACTACTTATTTATGAAGCAGTACAACGAAAAATAGCAGGGTCATCTTTAGAAGAAGTAGCTCAATGGGTAGAGAAAAATAAAACTAAACTGCATTCTTGGGTAACTGTCGAAGATATCAAACATTTAGAACGTGGTGGAAGAATTTCTGCAGTTTCTGCGACACTAGGAACATTGTTAAATGTAAAACCCATTATCGTTATGAACCGTTCTGGAAAGTTAGTTCCTTTTGCAAAAGCTCGGGGACGCAAAAAATCTTTGCAGTTTTTAGTACAAAAGACAGTAGATGGGATGATTGATCCACAAGATCAAACACTTTTTATCGGACATGCTGGTGTGCCGGAAGATGCGATTTGGGTGAAAGAAGCGATTCAAGAAAAAGCTGCTGTTAAAGATATCAAAATTTATCCTTATGGTCCAACGATTGCTGCGCATACTGGTTTTGGCTCGCTTGCAGTTTTTTCATTCGGAGACGAGAGAAAATAAGCAGAACTTATCCATAGTATGTGTAAAATAGTTCTCGAGATATTATTATTTTTTACTGGCAAAAAGAAAGAAGGCGTTCTATCATAAATGTATGCTTGACCGGCAAATACATAATTGAAAGAGGCCTTCTTATGAATAAGATTATATCAAAGGTTTACCAAATAATAAAGGATTCAAACCATTTAATAGAGACAGAAGAAGCTATTCAGGTTTATATGTATGAAGTATTTTCTGAATTAGTGGGAGATGTCTTCACTCATATCAATCAGGTGATCAAAGAGGAGAAACAACTTGAAGGTTGGAAAGTGAAACGAGAAGATTGGAAAATGGTCCAATTTAGTTTCGGTCCCATTCGGTACTATCGTACCTTAATGGTAGATCACACGGATCAGAATCATTATCCACTAGATGAGTGGTTAGGCATTCGAAAATATCAGCGTCATAGTCCATTAGTAGAAGTAAAAGTGGCTGAGTTGGCGAGTAAATCTACTTATCGAGATACTGCAACTATGCTAAATGAATGGACGGCTGTCACAATCAGCCACCAAACAGTTGGCAGTCTTCTTAAACGCGTTGGATCCGCACAAGCACGTGAAGATGAAGAAAGCGTATTGGAGCTAGAAGAAGCAGCTGAATTGCCAGAAGGGAAAAAAGTGGACTATTTCTATGCCGAAGCGGATGGCGTTTTTGTTCGTGGAACAGAAAAGAAAAAAAGCTTAGAAGTTCGTCATGCCATTCTTTACGAAGGCTGGAATAAAAACGGAAAACGCGTTTCCTTAAAGGAACCTAAAGCCATTATGACGACTAAAAAAACCGCTGGTTTTTGGGCAGAGGTTCAAGCCTTTACAGCGAATCATTATGCCTTACAACAAGCCCAAGTCATTACCAATAGTGACGGTGGACAAGGCTATACTGCAGATAGATTCCAAGAAGCTTTTTCTCAATCGAATTATCCCGTTCTCAATCAGCTAGACTCTTATCATGTCTTCCAAGGCTTGAATCGTGCATTTGGCGTGAAAACTAACGTTTTTAAACAGCAGGTCAAGCAAGCATTAAAGACGCATGATTTAGATCATTTAACTATTTGGCTGGATACGTATGAAAGTACGTTAGACGAAACAGCAGCAGTGGAAAAACTGAATACATTTAGAACCTATGTTTTACGGAATTGGGATCGGATTTTCGATTGGCGCGAAAAAGTAGAACAGGCTCCGAAAGGCGCCAGAGGGTTAGGCGCAATGGAATCGAATCAACGACACATCTCTTTTCGCATGAAAAAGCGCGGGATGCATTGGAGCACAGAAGGTTGCGAAGCTATGGTAAAGGTGAAACAAGGGATGTTCAATCACACCTTGCGTGAAGCCTACCTTCACCAACAAAATAGAAGTGCGAGACAACAACGCAAGCTGAACCAAACGGTTCGTTTATCGTCGTTATTGCATGAGAAAACGCGGCAGTCAGTCGGGGCAAAGAATGGGATCATTCCATTGTATGCCTCTCGTTCATCGGCAATAGGACAATTAATTAAAAGTTTTCGTTAATTCCTGTCTTTTGGAAGAAGGTTCCTGGTTTTAGGAACGTTCTTCCAAAAGATGGGCCAGCAAGCGGCGGAGCCGTGCGGTAGCTGATGGGTGTACAAAAATAGAGTGCCTAAACTAGTGAAGGAATAGGACGCTCGAGAAAAACTTGACACAAACTATCCATAAACAGAGTTGTATTTTGACTATGAAAACGATATAATGATACAATAAGAGAAATTCAATAGAAGTTTTTCATTCTTTTTTTAGAAGTAAAAAGAATGGCTATTCTTTCATTTTATACTAAGTGCAGTTAAGTTGTCATCAAGTAGAAATTATACGAAAAAAGTGCTAAACTTATCACTAAAGGATAATGAAAGAAAAAGATAGAATCTATTGAAAATTTAATAAAATAAAAATGGTTGGGCGATAGCTTTCAAGGTGCATTCTTCAAGGGGTGAGAAGAAACCTTATTGAGCTGCGTCCATTTTTGACTTTAGGGAGGTGAGATAATGAGTATAAAAACGATTCAGTACGTTAAAGAAGCAGAAGAAAGGGCTGAAAAATTAGAATTAGACAGCCAATCTAAGCTGGAAAATATATCGGTTGCGGCACAAACAGCTATTGAAGAGCGCAAAAAACAGTTATCTTCTGAATTAAACGCGTATGAACGTGAACAACAAAAAGAATACGATCAAAAAATCACTGTTATTAAAGAAAAGATTGACCAAGAAATAGCTGATGAACTGAATGAAATGAATCGTTCGATCCAATTGAATCAAACAGATGCGGTAAATGACATTGTGAAGGAGGTTATCAGTCGCTATGGCAATAGCTAAAATGAAAAAAGTAACGCTTTTGGCAGAACAAACAGATAAAGACCTTCTTTTAAAAGCAGTACAAGAATTGCAAAAACTTGAATTAATTGATTTGACCTCTTTAGAAGAATCTGCACTTCTTGATTACTATACTAAGGAAACTCCAGCAGTTGAAAGAACAGAATATGAAGAGCATTTAAAAGATGTTCAGTATGCTTTAGCGTATTTGAAACAACACATTCCTCAACCTGGCATGTTTGCTAAGTTAAAAAAAGGAAGAGCCGAATATACGTTAGAAGAACTGGAAGCATCCGTTTCTGTCTCTCAATTAGAAAGTCTTTGTCAAGATATTTCTGAAAGAGAAAAACAATTGATTGAATTAGATCAAAAGCGAAAAAGTGTAATAGAAGAAGAAAGTTTTTTACGCAAATGGGAACCGCTTGATTTTAATCCAAATGATTTAGCTGATTTTAAAGTGATTGCAGGTTTTATTGGCACTATCGCAACAGGAAATGCAACAGAATTTAAAACAGCTTTAAAAGAAGCTGTGCCGAACTATGTAGACGAAATTTTCCAATATAAGGATGAGGCAGCTTACTTAGTAATTACAGCAAAGGAAAATCAGCAAGAGATTGAATCAATTTTAAATCAGTTTCAATTCACAAAATTTAATTACCCTTATCGTTTATTACCAAAAGAAGAGTTAAAAAGAAATTTATCAGAAAATAAAAAACTCTCTGAACAAGAGCAGAAAATAAAAAAAGAAATCCTGTCTTTTTCTTCTAAAATAAAAGAGTTAGAGTTGGGAGAAGAATATTTTTACAATTTAATGCAAAGAGAAATTGGAAAGTCGCTTTTATTAAATGGGAAAAGTTTATTTCTATTAAATGGTTGGCTGGAAGAAGAACAGTTGCCCGAATTAAAAAAACTATTAGACGAGCATATGGGATCTGAACAGTATGCTGTGGTTTCAGAAGAAATTGAGATGAAAGAATTTAAACACGTTCCAGTCGTGCTGAAAAACAACAAGTTTGTTGAACCTTTTGAAAGTGTAACAGAGATGTACAGTTTGCCTAAGTACGACGATATTGATCCGACTCCCTTTATGATGCCTTTTTATTTAGTTTTCTTTGGGATGATGAGTGCTGATTTAGGGTACGGGCTAGTTCTTTTGATAGGAACGTATCTTGCTCAAAAGTTCTTTAACTTAGAACGCGGTATGGCGAAGTTTTTGCGTTTTTTCCACTTGTTGTCGTATTCAGTCATCATTTGGGGGTTGATTTATGGGAGCTTTTTTGGTTACGAGTTACCATTTCAGCTGTTGTCGACTACGAGCGATGTCATCACGATCCTCGTGCTTTCAGTAGTTTTTGGCTTTATCCAACTGGTTTATGGGTTGGTTATTAATAGCGGCGTCAAATGGCGAAAACAAGAAAGAGCTTCAAGTTATGTAGACGGAATGGCCTGGGTAGGTATTCTTGTAGGAATTGGTTTATTGGTATTAGGAATGTTGGTATTTGATAATCCAATCCTCAAAGTGATTTCTTATATCTTAATAGGTGTAAATGTCGTGGGTATTATCTTGGTTACCATGTTAGCCTCAAAAAATAAAGGCTTGGGAGCTGCATTGGGTCTGTATAACTTATATGGAGTTACTGGATATATCGGTGATTTGGTCAGTTATACTAGACTAATGGCTTTAGGTGTTTCAGGTGGTAGTATTGCTGCGGCGTTTAATATGATTGTAGATTTCTTGCCGCCTTTGGCTAAATTTACAGTTGGAATAGTTCTATTTATTGCATTACACGCTTTAAATATTTTCTTGACCTACTTAAGTGCTTATGTGCATACAGCTCGGTTACAATATGTTGAATTCTTTGGGAAGTTTTACGAAGGTGGCGGGCATGCTTTGAGTCCGTTGAAGACATTTGAGAAAAACATTTATTTAAAAAAACGGCAATAAATCAATTAATTGAATAAAAAATATAGTTAATTAAATGGAGGAAATAGATAATGGGAAACTTATTAACATTTTTATCAGAAAATAATGGCGGTTTATTTTTCGCAGCTATGGGAATTGGATTTGCAACAATCTTTTCAGGAATCGGTTCTGCAAAAGGTGTAGGGATGACAGGGGAAGCAGCAGCAGCTTTGACAACTGAACAACCAGAAAAATTTGGACAAGCTTTGATCTTACAATTGCTGCCAGGTACTCAAGGATTATATGGATTCGTTATTGCCTTTTTGATTTATTTGAATACAGGTGCGGATACTACTCTAGCACAAGGTTTATATATGTTGATGGCCGCAATGCCGATTGCATTTACTGGTTTGTTCTCAGGGATGTCTCAAGGACGCGTAGCATCTGCTGGTATCCAAATTTTAGCTAAGAAACCTGAACACGCTACAAAAGGAATTATTTACGCTGCCATGGTTGAAACGTATGCTATTTTAGGCTTTGTTATTTCCTTCTTGCTTGTATTAAATGCATAAAATCCAGTTCTATTCTAAAGAAGATAACTAGGAATGGAGGGGAAATCATGTCAGATCTTAAATTAATCACTGAACGTATGATTGAAAAAAAGAAGGCAGAAGTACAACAAACGATACGTCAGGCAGAAACAGAAGCAAAAGAAAAAGTAGCAGTAGCTGAAAAAGAGCTTGCTTTAGAAGAAGTTGAAGAAAAAAAAGCGATTGATCGTCGCTTGGCAAGTGATTTTGAAAAAAATAAAGACAGCTTAGAGAACTATAAGCGAAACCAATTGTTAGGCGAAAAGCAAGTTGCTTTGAAAGAAGTATTTAAAGAAGCTTTGTTTGCTATGGAGCAATGGAGTGAGACAGAATTTCAAAGTTTTTTGTTAGCGGTATTGCAACAATTTAAAGAAATCAAGAATCTTGAATTAGTGCTAGGTGAAAAATCAGTTGAAAAAGTTTCTGAAAGTTGGATAGAAAAAGTTGCTCAAGAAGGAATTTCGGTAACTTTAAAGACTGAAACAATCAATAAAAAAGCTGGTTTTATTCTTAAAAACAAAGGAATAGAGTACAATTACTTGTTTGAAGATTTAATTGCTGAACTTAAAAACCAGCTAGTTCCATCTGTATCAAAAAAATTGTTTTAATACGAGAGGAGGAGAATAAATGAAGCAAACAGCATTTGCTGGAACTAATGCACGCATTCGTGTTTTCGAAAGCAACCTCCTTAAGGATGATCAATTTGAACGGATGTTACAATCGCCTAACTTTGATGAAGCTCTAACTGTATTAAAAGATACTCCTTATCGGAATGATGTGGAGCAATTAAGAGAAACAAAAGATTATGATGCTTTGTTGGTAAAGGAATTACAACGAATGTACGCTGAGCTGTTCAGCATTAGCCCGGAACCTGCTTTAGTAGAACTGTTCTCATTACGCTATTCTTATCATAATTTAAAAGTACTGCTTAAAGAAAAGGTTACTGGAAATAATTTCTCGGAAATGTTGATTCCGATTGGAAAAGAACCTCTTTCAACGTTAAGACAAGCCGTAGAAACCGGTAAATCTGAAGACTTAGAACAGGAATACCTTATCAGTATCCAAGAAGTATTAACGGATTATGAAGAATATAAAAATCCGCAATCGATTGATATTATTTTAGATCGGCGCTATTTTACACATTTGAAACAATTAGCTAAAAAAATAAATGACCCTCAAGTGATGGATTTGATCACGTCATACATTGATTTAAACAATTTATCTACTTTAGCAAGAGCGATCAAACAGAAACGGACACGTAATTTTTTAACTACTATTTTATCTAGCTCTGGAAGTATCCCTAAAGAAGAATTGGTTTCATTAGGTTCTGAAAGTTTAGAAGATGCGGGCAGAAAATTAGCAGAAGGAAAGTATCGTGCTATCATAATGGCTTCCATTCATTCTGATAATCAAGAACTGTCTCCTGTTAAAATAGATTTGGCAACAGATGATGCCTTTATGGAGAAAATGAAAGCAGCAAAATTAGAAGCCTTTGGCCCGATGCCTTTATTGGCTTATATTTACGCTAAAGAAAATGAAGTGAAAAATTTGCGTCTGATTTTAGTAGGAAAAGAAAACAATTTGCCCATCGAAGAGGTTAGAGAAAGGATGCGGATCAATTATGGCTCATAAAATTGGAGTAGTTGGTGATAAAGATTCGATTTTGCCTTTTAAAGTTTTAGGGTTTGATATTTTTTATGCATCCGGAGCTAAAGAAGCTCGACGTATTGTAGATCGTTTAGCTAAAGAAGAATATGGAATTATTTATTTGACTGAGCCTTTAGGTAAATTAATACCTGAAACGATTGAACGTTACGATCAAGTACCTAAACCTGCTGTTATTTTGATTCCAAATCATTTAGGATCATTAAATATTGGAAAAGAACGGATTCAGCAAAACGTTGAAAAAGCAGTTGGGCAAAATATTTTATAGGAGGTTACCAGTTTGAACAAAGGAAAGATCGTAAGCGTCTCTGGGCCATTAGTCACTGCTGATGGCATGGAGCAAGCTAATATTCAAGATATTTGTAAAGTCGGTAAACTTGGATTGATCGGCGAAGTCATCGAAATGCGTAATGATGTAGCTTCTATCCAAGTTTACGAAGAAACATCCATGATTGGGCCAGGGGAACCAGTTGAAACCACTGGAGAAGCATTGTCAGTAGAGTTGGCACCGGGTATGATTGCTCAAATGTTTGATGGGATTCAACGGCCATTGGATAAATTTATGGCAAAAACAGAAAGTAATTATTTGGTTCGCGGTGTATCAATTGAAGCTTTAAGTCGAACGGCCAAATGGAAATTTACGCCAACTGTTGAAGTAGGCGACAAAGTAGTTGCTGGAGATATCGTAGGTATTGTTCCTGAAACAAAAGTGATTGACCATAAAATAATGGTGCCTTATGGAGTAGAAGGAACGATCAAAAGCATCGAGAATGGTGAGTTTGACATTACAGACACCATTTATACAGTAGAAACAGAAGACGGCGTAAAAGAATTTACAATGATGCAAAAATGGGCAGTGAGACATGGTCGTCCTACTGCTAAAAAATTAAACCCTGCTGAGCCGATGATCACTGGTCAACGAGTAATCGATACGTTATTCCCCGTAGCAAAAGGAGGAGCTGCTGCTGTTCCTGGACCATTCGGTGCCGGTAAAACAGTTGTGCAACACCAAATCGCTAAGTGGGCAGATGTTGATTTAGTAGTATATGTAGGTTGTGGAGAACGCGGTAACGAAATGACGGATGTAATCAATGAATTTCCTGAATTAGTCGATCCAAACACTGGAGAATCTATTATGGAACGGACGATTTTAATTGCAAATACATCAAATATGCCCGTTGCTGCCCGTGAAGCTTCCATTTATACAGGTATTACGATTGCTGAGTATTTTAGAGATATGGGTTATAGTGTAGCAATCATGGCGGATTCTACGTCTCGTTGGGCAGAAGCGCTACGGGAAATGTCTGGACGTTTAGAAGAAATGCCGGGAGACGAAGGATATCCTGCGTATTTAGGTAGCCGGATCGCAGAATTTTATGAGCGTGCAGGTAAAGTTATTACTTTAGGTTCAACAGGACGCGAAGGCAGTATTACAGCAATCGGAGCAGTATCGCCTCCAGGAGGAGATACATCTGAACCGGTGACTCAAAATACATTGCGCGTAGCGAAAGTATTTTGGAGCTTAGATAATTTACTTGCACAAAAACGGCATTTCCCTTCAATTGACTGGTTGTCATCTTATTCTTTATATTCAGAAGAATTAGGTAAATATACAGGAGAAGTATTAGGAAAAGACTGGACTGGCATGGTCAGAAGAACGATGACATTGCTGCAAGACGAATCAGAATTAGAAGAAATTGTCCGTTTAGTAGGTGTGGAGTCTTTATCTGAAAATGATCGGTTGAAATTAGAAATAGCTAAAATGATTCGTGAAGACTTTTTACAACAAAATGCTTTTGATGATGTAGATACCTATACTTCAAGAGAAAAACAATATGAAATGTTATCAACTATCCTTCTTTTTGAAGACGAAGCGTTAGCTGGAATGAAATTAGGAGCTTACTTCAATGAAATTATTGAAGGAACTGTTGCCATTCGTGACAGAATTGCTCGTGGAAAATATATTCCTGAAGAAAACATCGGCGAATTTAAAACGTTGAAAACTGATATTGAAACAGTTATTCATCAAATCGTTGAAAAAGGAGGTATGGACTCAAATGCTTAAAGAATATAGAACAGTAACAGAAGCTGTTGGTCCTTTAATGGCAGTTGAAGGCGTTGAAGGGGTTAAATTTGACGAATTAGTCGATATTCAAATGCAAAATGGCGAAAGAAGACGAGGACAAGTTTTAGAAATCGATGGCGATAAAGCGATGGTCCAAATCTTTGAAGGTTCCAGTGGGATCAACTTAAAAGACACAAAAGTTCGTTTTTTAGGCAGACCTTTGTCGTTGGATGTTTCTGAAGATATGGTTGGTCGAATTTTTGATGGAATGGGTCGAATTAATGACAATGGACCAGAATTGATTCCTGAAAAAACCTTAGATGTAAACGGAGAAGCCATCAACCCGATGGCACGCGACTATCCGGATGAGTTTATCCAAACCGGGATCTCCACTATTGATCATTTAAATACATTGGTCCGGGGACAAAAATTACCGGTATTTTCAGGATCTGGTTTGCCTCATAAGGAATTAGCTGCTCAGATCGCAAGACAAGCAACGGTTTTGAATTCCGAAGAAGAGTTTGCCATTGTGTTTGCAGCGATCGGCATTACTTTTGAAGAAGCTGAATTTTTTATGGAAGATTTTCGTGAAACAGGCGCAATCGATCACTCTGTTATGTTTATCAATTTGGCTAACGATCCAGCTATTGAACGGATTGCAACTCCGAAAATGGCGTTGACAGCAGCAGAATATTTAGCTTACGAAAAAGATATGCATGTCTTAGTAATTATGACGGATATGACAAATTACTGTGAAGCATTACGTGAAGTTTCGGCTGCCAGACGTGAAGTTCCGGGACGTCGTGGTTATCCAGGTTATTTGTATACGAACTTAGCAACGTTATTTGAACGTGCAGGTCGTTTAGTAGGTGGAAAAGGTTCTGTAACACAAATACCAATTTTAACGATGCCTGAAGATGATATCACTCATCCGATTCCCGACTTGACTGGTTATATCACGGAAGGACAAATTATTTTATCCCGTGAATTATACAACAGCGGAATACAGCCGCCGATAAACGTTTTACCGTCTTTATCTCGTTTAAAGGACAAAGGAACAGGTGAAGGCAAAACAAGAAAAGACCATGCTGCCACTATGAACCAACTATTTGCAGCGTATGCAGAAGGAAAGCAAGCGAAAGAATTGGCAGTCGTTCTAGGAGAATCAGCTCTTTCGGAAACGGATAAACTGTATGCTGAATTTGGCGATCGTTTTGAAAAAGAATACGTAAACCAAGGGAATTATACAAACCGCACAATTGAAGAGTCGTTAGATTTAGCATGGGAATTACTAGCTATTTTACCTAGAACTGAATTGAAACGGATCAAAGACGACATGCTGGACGAATATCTGCCGAAAGGGGAGTGAGTCTAAATGGCAAAATTAAATGTTAATCCTACACGAATGGAATTAACTATTTTGAAAGAACGGTTATCTACTGCTACACGTGGACACAAGTTGCTGAAAGACAAACAAGATGAGCTGATGCGTCAGTTTATTACATTGATCCGTAAAAACAACGAACTGCGTGCAGAAGTAGAAGCTAAATTAACAAGTGCTATGCAGTCTTTTGTAATGGCTAAAGCCTTATTAAATGAAAATTTCATTGAAGAACTTGTAGCTATTCCTCCTCGTTCAGTAGAATTGGAACTGTACGAAAGAAATATTATGAGTGTAGCTGTTCCCGTTATGAATTTCCAATATGATGAAAAAGAAGAAACAAATGAATTGCGTTATGGGTATTTAAATTCGAATAGTGAATTGGATACATCCATTGAAGAAATGTCAGCGGTAATGCCGCAGTTGTTAGAACTTTCAGAAATAGAAAAGACTTGTCAATTAATGGCAGATGAAATCGAAAAAACACGACGTCGGGTTAACGCATTGGAGTACATGACGATTCCGCAATTAGAAGAAACCATTTACTTTATTCAAATGAAATTGGACGAAAACGAAAGAGCCAATATTACTCGTTTGATGAAAGTAAAAGATATGGGGTAAGAAAAAGGCAAAATCAAAAATGATTTTGCCTTTTTCTGTATATCAGATGAGATAGAGGAGTTAATTAAAAGATTGGTTACCGCTTCTTTTCTTGAACTCTTTTCGATGTCGGAAAACGAAATGGTTCTGTATACTTACCTTAAGGAGTTGACTCAGATGAAAAAGGACAGCCTGCAAGAAATCTTTATGGCGAAAAAGCAAGAGGAGAAAGTAGCACTTGTATTAGGAGGCGGGGGAGCTAGGGGATCTTATCAAATCGGAGTTTGGAAAGCGTTAAAAGAACTAAACGTGCCCATTCATATCTTGACAGGCACTTCTGTTGGGGCTTTGAACGGAGCGTTGATTCTTCAAAATAAATACGAACAAGCTGAAAAAATGTGGCGGACAATAGAAACCCGTCATGTGTTAAAACTGAATAAGTCTTTTGAAACGACTAGTTTTAAAAGTTACCGACGAACAGTAGGCGGTTTTATTCTTTCAGCAGTAAAAAAAAGAGGATTTGATACGACACCCTTAAAAAGTATGATTGATACCTATGTATCAGATGAAGCAGCTATCAGAAAAAGCGAGATAGCATTTGGTTTGACATTGACTGAATATCCTTCAATGAAACACCAAGAATTCTTTTTATCTGATATTCCATTTGGCCAACTAGGGCTCTATTTACTCGGCAGTGCTTCTTTTTATCCCGCTATGCAGACTACGCGAATAGAAGGGAAAGAATATATTGACGGCGGTTATTATGAAGACTTGCCGATTGATTTGGCACTTAAAAAAAATCCGACTGAAATCATCAGCGTGCCGATTAATGGCTTAGTCTCATTAAAAAGACCCTTAACTAATGGGAGTATACCCATTCGCCAATTAGGCAGTAAATGGCCTTTAGGTAATTTCCTTTTATTTGATAAAAATCGAGCAGATATCAATATTGCATTAGGTTATTATGAGACAATGAAAGCATATGACTTCTATGAGGGCAGTTGGTACACCTTTGAGAAAGCCGGTTTTGAAAAACATTACGAAGAGTTTTATAGGCGCTTTGCTTCCTTTTTAATCCATCCAGATAAACGCTTTGCGGCTTCTTTCTTTAAGACAGAAAACCAGCAAAGGAAGCTGCTGATTGCTTTAAACAAGAGCTGGAAAGGAAAAATTGGAAAAAAAGAATTGGTTTATGCTATCTATGAATTGATTGGGAAATTGTTTATGATCAGTCCTACTCAAGTATACGAATTTGAGTCATTTGAAAAGCGGATCCTGGAAAGATATAAAGAATTGCTGAATAGCACATCTTTTGAAGAGGTTGACCAATTGCTTTCAATTAATGTAACTTATTCGGTAGAAGAATGGATAGCCCGGTATATTGAAACCCTTCCGCTGCTTTCAAATAAAAAAATGTTGTTTTATTTTACCGATTTAATGGATAGAAATCAGGAGGAAGAATGGTATAACTGGAAAGTGAACTATTTAATCCGGCAAAAGCCGCATGTCTTCATGATGGCGGTTTGTCTGGATCAAATAAAAAATATAAATTTGTAAGAAAAATTATACAAAATAGTGGCATTTATGGTACACTGAAAGGCAAGTACTCATTATCAAATGTTTTATAGAAGCTTATTTAAGTTGTTTATAGTGAGGAGTGAACGAAGTGGCTCAAAAATTTTCTTATGAAATTATGGAAGAAATAGCAGTGCTTTCTGAAAATAATAAAGGTTGGCGTAAAGAACTGAATTTAGTGAGTTGGAATGGAAATCCGCCTAAATTTGATATTCGTGACTGGGCACCCGATCATGAAAAAATGGGAAAAGGTTTAACATTGACCAACGAAGAAATGAATACACTCAAATCCTTTTTAGCAACTTTTGATTAACCCTCTTTTTTGTAAAAGATGGAATAAAATGATTTTTTTAGAACAGAAAGGATTTTAACATGACAGAACGTGGACTTTTGATTGTTCTTTCGGGCCCATCGGGTGTAGGCAAAGGAACGGTAAGGAAGGCAATATTTGAACAACCGGATAATGACTTGGACTATTCTATTTCCATGACTACACGAAAAAAACGTGAAGGAGAAATAGAAGGAGTCGATTATTTTTTTAGAACAAAAGAACAGTTTGAAGAGCTGATTGCAAACGGCGGTTTATTAGAATATGCTGAATATGTTGGAAACTATTATGGAACACCTTTAGATTATGTTAATCAAACATTAGCAAGCGGCAAAGACGTATTTTTAGAGATTGAAGTTCAAGGTGCTTTACAGGTGCGAGAAAAAATGCCTGAAGGGATCTTTATTTTCTTGACTCCTCCTGGTCTCGGCGAATTAAAATCACGCATTGTCGGACGCGGAACAGATGAAGTGGCTGTGATTGAGCGCCGGATGATGAAAGCCGTTGAAGAAATCAATTTAATGCAGCATTATGATTATGCTGTTGAAAATGACAAAGTAGAAAATGCCGTAAATAAAATTAAAAGTATTATTGAGTGTGAGCATTTAAAAGTTTCACGTGTGGTTCACCGGTATAAAAAAATGATTGAGGAGCTGTAAAAAACTATGATGTTACATCCATCTATTGATAGTTTATTAGAAAAAATCGATTCAAAATATTCTTTGGTAATCTTAGCAAGTAAACGTGCGCATGAATTAGACGGCAAAGCAATGCCTATGTTGGAAGAATACCAATCTCATAAAAATGTCGGCCGAGCTTTAGAGGAAATTGATGCTGGCGATTTAGTTATCGATCCTACAACAGTTAGTTTGACAGAATAACTGCTAGAGACAGGTCAATTTTGCAACGTATGCTCTATTTAAGTGCTTCAAAATAGGTATCTGCCTGTTTTGGGGTACTTTTCTTTTTGTATAAAGAAGAAAGAAAAGAAAGAGAATGCGGATGTTCACAAGACAAATGCCTTCTTTTTTAGTAAAATATAGAAAGGGATCATTCAGGCACGTAAGTATCAAAGAGGAGGCAATCTAAATTGTTGAAAAATAAAAACGTAGTGATGTATGTTTCAGGTGGAATTGCTGTATACAAAGCTGCTGATTTAGTTAGACAATTCATTAAGCAAGGTGCCAATGTAAAAGTAGCCATGACAGCATCAGCGCAAGAATTTGTGACACCTTTGACTTTTCAAATCCTAAGCAAACATCATGTGTATACTGACACATTTGACGAACGCGAAAGCGATAAGGTTAGTCATATTCATCTGGCAGATTGGGGAGACATTGCAATTGTTGCACCAGCTACGGCTAATGTCATAGCTAAAATAGCGAATGGAATAGCTGATGATTTTGTTACAACAGCTTTACTGGCTACAACGACGCCGGTTTTTGTTGTTCCGGCAATGAACTCTCATATGTTAGAAAATCCAGCTACTGTTCGCAATTTTAAAATTTTAGAAGCCGATGGGCGTTTTGTTATGGAACCTGCTACAGGCTTCTTAGCAGAAGGTTATGAAGGAAAAGGACGGTTCCCGGAACCTATTGACATCATCGAAACGGTTAAAAACTTCTTAGTTACACAACAACCGGATTTGCCGTTAAAAAATAAACGCGTTGTCATAACAGCCGGAGGAACAAAAGAACGCATTGATCCAGTTCGTTATATTACAAATGACTCATCTGGAAAGATGGGGTACAGTTTGGCAAATGCAGCCAGGGATTTGGGAGCAGAAGTCATTTTGGTATCTGCGACACAACAGTTAACAGAACCTTTTGGAGTTACACTTATTCCAGTAAACTCGGCTCAAGAAATGTTGGAAGCTGTAATGAACGAATATGCACAAGCGGATATTGTTGTAATGGCCGCAGCTGTGTCTGATTACCGTCCTAAAGAACAAGCAGCTCAAAAAATTAAAAAGAATGAAACGACGATGACAATCTTCTTAGATAAAACAACAGATATTTTAGCTCAATTAGGCCAGCAAAAACAGCACCAATTTTTGATTGGTTTTGCTGCTGAAACCCATGATATCGAAAAATATGCTCGTGGAAAATTAACGCGAAAAAAAGCAGATATGATTGTAGCAAATGATGTCTCTAAATCCTATGCAGGTTTTAATAAAGACACAAATGAAGTTACGATCTTTATGCCTGAGGAGCAACCTGTTGAAATTTCTGTTCGCAGCAAACAAGAAATTGCTATAAGAATTTTTGAAGAAGCCATTAAACGAATGAAAAAGTAAGGATGTGAGAGAGTGGTTTCAATTGCTAAAATTATCGTAGATGTACCAACGATGCAGACAAATAGACCTTATGATTACTCCATACCCGCAGAGTTCGAGAATCAAATCATGGCAGGTATGCGAGTAGAAGTTCCTTTTGGACAAGGAGCTAGAAAAGTACAGGGATTTGTTGTTGAGATTACTCAATCAAGCGATTTTGAAGGAGAGTTAAAAGCTATTTCAGGACTAATGGATTTAACAGCTGTGTTGAACAAAGAGATGTTATGGTTAGGACAAGAAATGGCCAATAAAACTTTTTCATTTCAAATTACTTGCTATCAAACGATGCTGCCGGCTATTTTGCGGGCTAAGTATGAAAAAAAAATACGTGTCATAGATGAAATTCCAGAAGAGTTGTATTTTGAACTTTTTAAAGGACGCAGTGAAATCAGCTGGGATGAAGCAGTTGAGCGTAACTTATTGCCGCAGCTGCTAGATTTAAAGAAAAAAGAAGCGGTTGAGATTTCATATGTCGTTAAGAACCAAGCTAAAACTAAAAAGAGACGGATGATTCAAGCGAATCTAACTTTTGAGCAATTAGAAGAAGAAAAAATTGGGCTTGGAAAAAGAGCCCCAAAACAGCGTTTATTATTAGAAGTGCTTCAATCATTAAATGAACAAACAATCAGCGTCGAAGAAATCAGGAAAACTACTTCTGTCTCTTCAGCTGTTTTACGAGAAGGCCAAAAGAAAAAGTGGCTCTCTTTTTTTGAAGAAGAGGTTTACCGTGATCCTTTTGAAAAGCAACAGTTTGAAAAATCAACGGCTTTTACGTTAAGCCACATACAACAGCAAGCTTTGTCCCCTATTTTAAAAGCTTTAGAAGAAAAACGTTCAGAGATTTTTCTTTTAAAAGGAGTAACCGGCAGTGGGAAAACAGAAATTTATTTACAAACGATTGCCGAAACATTAAAAAATGGACAATCTGCTTTGATGCTTGTTCCTGAGATAGCTTTAACGCCTCAAATGGTAAATTCGTTCAAAGGCCGTTTTGGTGAGGCAGTAGCGGTTTTGCATAGCGGTTTATCAGTTGGGGAAAAATATGATGAATGGCGCAAAATAGAAAGGGAAGAAGCGAAAGTAGTCGTTGGAGCCCGTTCTTCCATTTTTGCTCCTGTTAAAAATATTGGCGTTATTATTATTGATGAAGAACACGAAAGTACGTATAAGCAAGACGAAAACCCACGCTACCATGCGAGAGATATTGCTATTTGGCGAGCAAATTATCATCATTGCCCAGTTGTATTAGGAAGTGCGACTCCTTCCTTAGAATCACGTGCCCGTGCACAAAAAAAGGTCTATACCTTGCTTGAATTGCCGGAACGTGTAAATCAGCGTGAACTGCCATCAGTAGAAATCGTGGATATGCGAGAAGAGGTAAAAAAAGGCAATCGCGGCAATTTTTCACTTCTTTTACAAAGTAAGATAAAAGAACGGATAGCCAAAAAAGAACAAACCGTTCTCTTGCTTAATCGACGAGGGTATTCTTCCTTCGTTATGTGTCGCGATTGCGGCTTTGTTTTGCCATGTCCTAATTGTGATATTTCGCTAACATTGCATATGGACACCAAAACGATGAAATGCCATTATTGTGGACATGAAGAAGCTATTCCTCGAATTTGTCCAAGTTGTAAAGGGCATAAAATTCGCTATTACGGCACAGGTACACAAAAGATCGAAGAAGAATTGAATGAACTTTTACCAGAAGCAAAAATCATTCGAATGGATGTTGATACTACACGAAAAAAAGGATCACATGAACGGTTATTATCAGCTTTCGGCAATGGAGAAGCTGATATTTTACTGGGGACCCAGATGATTGCGAAAGGATTAGATTTCCCTAATATCACATTAGTAGGCGTTTTGAATGCAGATACTGGATTGGGTTTGCCAGATTTTAGAGCAAGTGAACGGACCTTTCAATTATTGACACAAGTGAGCGGACGAGCAGGGCGTGCCGATTTAACGGGTGAAGTCGTTGTCCAAACCTTTAATCCAGAACACTATGCCATCCAGCTGGCTCAACAGCATGACTATGATGCTTTTTATCAAAAAGAAATGTTTTTAAGGCATCGCGGCAATTACCCGCCTTACTACTTTACTATTCTGATTACAACAAGCCATGCAGAAGAATTGAAAGCAGCGAAAAAAATGCAGGAAATCGTTCAATTCATTAAACCTCACCTAAAAGAAGAAACCATCCTTTTAGGTCCAACACCTAAAGCCGTTGCTCGTGTAAATAACCGCTATTATTATCAAACGATTATCAAGTATAAAAATGAACCGACCTTATTTAATCAATTACAAGAATTACTGGATCATTCACAAAAAGAGATGGTGCAAGGGTTACAAATTGCGATTGACTCTGAACCGATGCACTTTATTTAATCATAGAAAAGAGGAAAAGTATGGCTGTCTTGCCAATAGTAAAATACCCTCATCCAATGTTAACAACACCAGCAAAAGAAGTTATGGAAATCACAGACGACATTCTTGAATTATTGGATGATATGTACGAAACAATGGTTGCAAACGATGGGATCGGAATTGCCGCTCCTCAAGTAAACCAATCTCTCAGAATAGCTTTAGTAGAAATAGATGAGGAAACGGGTTTGTTTGAAATGATCAATCCGCAAATTATTAAAACAGCAGGGAAAACGATTGATGTAGAAGGTTGTTTAAGTTTTCCTGAAATTTTTGGAACAGTAGAACGAGCAGATACAATTGTGCTAAATTATTTTGACCGGAATGGCGATGCTTATGAAGTAGAAGCAGAAGATTATCTAGCGCGTGTCTTTCAGCATGAATTAGAGCATTTAGAAGGAAAGTTGTTTACGGATAAAATTATTCAATCCATTCTGCCTGAAGATTTAGAAACCTATATGGAGGAAAATATAAAATGACCAAACTAATTTTTATGGGTACTCCTGATTTTTCTGTACCTATCTTAGAAGCATTGATTGCTGCTGATTATGAGATCGCAGCTGTAGTGACACAACCGGATCGTCCAGTCGGGCGCAAAAAGATATTGACACCTACACCGGTAAAAGAAGCTGCTTTAAAGCATGGGCTTTTAGTTTTACAACCTGAAAAAATTTCTGGTTCTGAAGAATTAGCTAAAATCATTGAGTTGCAACCAGACTTACTTGTAACGGCTGCCTTTGGGCAATTTTTGCCGCAAAAGTTATTAGATGTTCCCACATATGGAGCAATCAATGTACATGCTTCACTTTTGCCAAAATATCGTGGCGGGGCACCCGTTCATTATGCTCTAATCAGAGGAGAAAAAGAGACCGGTGTAACGATTATGTATATGGAAAAGAAAATGGATGCTGGTGCTATTTTAAGCCAACGTTCATTGGAAATAACAGAAAAAGATGATGTAGGAACTTTATTCAAACGGTTAAGTCGTTTGGGCAGAGACTTACTGATGGATACTTTGCCGGATTTATTGGCAGGGAAAATTACTCCCATTCAGCAAGATGAAGAAAAAGTTACTTATTCCCCGAATATTAAAGCCGAAGAAGAAATCATTGAGTGGACTAAAACGGCAAAAGAAATTGACTGGAAAGTGCGGGGAATGCGTCCTTGGCCGGGTGCGTATACTTTTCTAAAAGATAAGCGGCTAAAAATATGGGACGTAACGCCTTTAGAAGAGCAGACGTCTGAGTTGCCAGGAATCATTATCCGCATTGAAAAAGAAGCCATTTTTGTTGCTTGTGGAGAAAATACAGTGCTTCAATTAAATGAGCTGCAACCAGCCGGGAAAAGTAAAATGACTGCGAAAGCTTTCTTAAGCGGAGTCGGCAGCCAATTAACAGTTGGAGAAAAGGTAGGCTATAATGGAAAATAATCAAAATCCGCAAAAGAGAAACATTAAAAAAACGAGTCGTTATCTTGCGATGTCGATTTTAGAAAAAACAGAAAAAAATCATTCTTATTCTAATTTATTACTGAATGAAGCCATTCAAAAAAATAATTTGACTTCTGCAGATGCGCGTTTGTTAACAGAATTAGTTTATGGAGTTTTGCAACGCAAGTTAACGTTAGATTATTATTTATCCGATTTTTTGAGTGAAGATAAAAAAGTGGATATTTGGGTAAAAAATTTATTGCGGTTATCGATTTATCAGATGATTTATTTAGACAAAATCCCAGCTCATGCTATTTTATTTGAAGCAGCAGAAATAGCTAAGAAAAAAGGACATATTGGTGTGAGTAAATTTGTTAATGGTGTGTTACGTAATGCTGAGCGTAAAGGGTTTAAGTCGCTTGAAGTTCTGGAAGACCCTATTGAACGGTTAAGTATTGAAATCAGCATGCCAAAATGGTTAGTTAAAAAGTTTGTAGATGAAATAGGTTTGGCAGAGACGAAAGAGTTAGGAGAGGCTATCTTAAATCCTAGCCATGCCAGTGCACGTGTAAATGAAAAATTTTTGTCTGTAGCAGAAGCAGTAGAAGCGCTGGAAGAGGAAGGCTTTGATGTACGAGCTAGTGAAGTTTCGCCTGTAGGAGTTATCAGTAATGGTGGGCATTTTGCATCATCGCCTTTATTTCAATCTGGTCAATTGACTGTGCAAGATGAAACTTCAATGTTGGTTGCTCCAGTGATGCAAATTGAGCCTCATCATCAAGTGTTGGATGCTTGTGCAGCTCCTGGAGGGAAAACAACGCACATTGCTTCTTATCTCTCAGCAGCAGCTGGTGGCAAAGTCACAGCACTTGATTTGCATTCCCACAAAGTAAAATTAGTGCAAGACAATGCTAAACGACTGCATGTAGAAGAAGTCGTTGAAGGCCGGACTTTAGATGCTAGAAAAGTTGAAGATGTTTTTGAAGATGAAAGCTTTGACCGAATTTTAGTGGATGCACCTTGTTCAGGGCTAGGCTTGATGAGAAGAAAACCAGATATTAAATATACCAAAGAGCTGCAAGATTTAGAGCGATTAAAAGAAATTCAGTTAGCGATATTGTCTAGTGTAGCGCCTAAATTAAAAGTAAATGGTCTATTGGTGTATAGTACTTGTACGATCACAAAAGAAGAAAATCAAGGAACAGTAGAATCTTTCTTGGCAACCCATACTGATTTTGAAAAAGTTTCGATTGCTGTAAACAAAAATTTAGAGGATAATATTCACGATCAGTTATTGCAAATCTATCCACATGATTTTGGAACAGACGGTTTTTTTATCAGTTGTTTAAGAAAAAAATAAATAGTTGAAACTTTTGAAGTTATGCGAGGTGAAGAAATGCATATTGTTTTTTGTAGTGATGTAGGAAAAAAACGTAAAAATAATCAGGATTTTGCTGGTTATTTTACAAATAAACAAGGAATCACGCTAGCCGTCTTATGTGATGGCATGGGCGGTCACAAAGCTGGAGATGTCGCAAGTGAAATGGCCGTTTCTCATTTAGGAAATGCTTGGGAAGAAACAGGAGTAAATGAATTAGAAGCTGTCAGACAGTGGATGTTAAACAATATTAATACAGAAAATAAGCGGATCGTTGAAAAATCTCATCAATTTCCTGATTTAGAAGGGATGGGAACGACTCTGGTAGCTGCTGTTTACATCGATAATCAGCTAGTCGTAGCCAATATAGGAGACAGTCGCGGATACCATTATGCAGATGGAACATTAAAACAAATAACCGATGATCATTCTTTGGTTAATGAATTAGTCAAAAGCGGTGAACTATCAAATGAAGCTGCTTTAAAGCATCCTCAAAAAAATGTCTTAACGCGTTCTTTAGGTGCTTCTGAAAAAGTAGAAGTGGATTTAATGGTCGTTTCTGTTCTAAAAGAAGATCAATTGCTGCTTTGTTCGGACGGATTGACGAATATGGTGAAAGATGTGGAAATCGCAGAAATCTTAAAGGAACGAAGCGCATCACTTGAAGAAAAAGTAACGAGTTTAATCTCGCTTGCTAATGCACGCGGTGGTTACGATAATATAACAGTACTGCTGATCGATTTTTTTGACAGGAAGGAGGGAGAGAACAATGGAGATTGGTAGAAAACTAAACGGCCGCTATAAGATTACAGGAACTGTTGGCGGTGGAGGTATGGCTCACGTATACTTAGCACATGATTTAATTTTAGATCGGGATGTAGCAGTTAAAGTTTTGCGCTATGATTTCCGAGACGACCAAGATACTATCCGTCGATTTAAGCGTGAAGCACTTGCGGCAACTGAGATGGTCCATCCTAATATTGTAAGTGTTTATGATATTGGAGAAGAAGACAACAATCAATACATTGTGATGGAATATGTTAAAGGAACGGATTTAAAAAAATATATTCATAACCATTTCCCGATTCCTTACCAAAAAGTAATTGATATTATGGATCAGGTGTTATCCGCAGTAGCTACTGCACATCACAATCGCATTATTCACCGAGATTTAAAACCGCAAAATATTTTGATTGATGAAGATGGAGTAGTGAAGATTACTGATTTTGGGATCGCTGTGGCATTGTCTCAAACGTCTATTACTCAAACGAATTCTCTTTTGGGCTCGGTTCACTATCTCTCGCCAGAACAAGCACGTGGCGGAATGGCTACTAATCAATCAGATATTTATTCTTTGGGTATTATCCTGTATGAATTATTGACAGGTCATGTTCCCTTTGATGGAGAATCAGCAGTTTCAATCGCTTTGAAACATTTCCAAGAAAGTGTTCCTTTTGTAAAAGAATATGATCAACGGATACCGCAAGCTTTAGAAAATGTGGTCTTGAAAGCTACCGCTAAAGAAGTGGCAGATCGTTACCGTACTGTACATGAAATGCAGAATGATTTGGCAACGTCTTTGTTACCGCAAAGAAGCAATGAGCCTAAATTTGTTCCAGCCAGCATGTTGGAAAATACAAAAGTACTAGAGCCGATCAAACCAAAAGAAGCAGTTGTAACAGACAGTTCTTTAGCCGAATCGAAAGAATTGCCAGAAAAAGGAACAGAGACAAACAAAGATGAAATAAAAAACGAGAAAAAACCAAAAAATAAAAAAGCTAAGGCTCTATGGCTGACTTTATTGGGGTTGTTTTTAGTAGGGGCAATTGTATTTGCTGTACTAGTGTTTAGCAGTCCTAAAGATATTAGTGTGCCTGATTTAACGGGTATGACAAAAAACGAGGCGACTAAAGCCTTATCAGCCTATAATTTGGCCTTAGGAGACGTTGTTGAAGAAGCTAATAATGAAGTTGAAAAAGGATTAGTTATTCGTACGGATCCTAAAACAGGGGCAACGATCAAAGAGGACTCTACAGTCGATTTACTGGTTAGTTCAGGAAAAGAGACAGTGGCCTTTTCAGATTATACTGGCAAATCATATGAAGAAGTTCGTGCGCAATTAATTGAACAAAAATTTACAGTTAAACGAGTAGATGAAAGCAGTGATACCGTGGAAGCTGGCTTGATCCTTTCTCAAGATATTGACGAAGATGAAGAGGTTATTCCTGAGGAAACGACAATCACATTTACTGTCAGTACGGGGAAAGCTGGCTTTGAAATGCGAGATCTGAGCGGCTATTCCGAAAAAGGAGTACAAGATTACGTAGATGACAACAATTTGAATGTAACGATCACGAAAGAATATTCTAATGATATAGCAGATGGACAAGTCATTTCACAAGAACCAACTGCCGGTGAGATTCTATACGGAGGTTCGAATATTTCTGTGGTGATTTCACAAGGGCCTGAAGAAATTCCTTTAAAAACATTTACAAAAAAGGTTGAGATTCCTTATAAAAAATCGGAAGAAAAAGTTTCTTCATCTATCAGTACTGGAGAAAGTACAGAAATGCAGCTAGTTCCTAACTCAATCACTGTTTATATTGATGATGAAGAGCATAAGTTGGGCACAATTTATCAACAATTTGAAATATCCGAAAATACAGAAATAGAAATACCTTTTGTTTTACAAGAAGGGAAAAAAGGAAGTTACCGCATTATCAGAGATGGAGAAATGATTGAAGAAAACACAGAAGTAACACCCTAAAATAAATACAGCATACAGGGAACCTGAAAGATAAGTAAACTAGTCTTTCAGGTTTTTTGATGTTAAAATAGAACATGAAGTAAAGTGAAGGATTTTAGTGTTTTTCAATGTAAAGGAATAGCTATAATGGGAGGGATCATGTGACAAAAGGACAAATTAGAAAAGCATTAAGCGGATTTTATTATGTTTATGTTGATGGAGAAACCTATCAAACGCGTGGCAGAGGGAATTTTAGAAAACGCAAACTAACTCCAATGGTAGGCGATTACGTAGAGTTCGAGAGCAGCAGTAAAGAAGATGGCATTCTCAAAGAGTTGTTGCCGCGTAAAAATGAATTGATACGACCGACAGTGGCAAATGTTGATTTGGGAGTTATTATCATGTCAGCGATCGAACCTGACTTCTCAACCAATTTGCTCGATCGTTTTTTAGTAACCCTAGAGCATAAAGCAATTGAAGCAGTTATTTACATTACGAAAACGGATTTATTAACTGAACAAGCATTAGAAAAAATGGTTTCTTTAAAAAAGCAGTACCAAGCTATTGGGTATCCAGTCATTCTGCCAACTATTGAGGGCAATGAGCAGTCTAAAAAAGAGTTGACCCGTTACTTTTCGAATCGCTTAACTGTTTTTATCGGTCAATCCGGTGCAGGGAAATCTACGTTGTTAAATCAAATTGCTCCTGAATTGAATTTGGAGACGGGGAAGATTTCTATGTCGCTTGGCAGAGGAAAGCACACGACGCGTCATGTGGAATTGATTCCATTGTATCAAGGACTGGTAGCGGATACGCCAGGATTTAGTTCAGTTGATTTTTTGGAGATAGAAGCAGACCAATTGCCTGAATTATTTCCAGAATTTGTAGAAGCACAAGACCGTTGTCGCTTCAGAGGATGCATGCACCGCAAAGAACCTGGCTGTCAAGTTCAAAAAGAAGTTGGAGAAGGCCTCATTCAAGAGTATCGTTATCAGCATTATTTACAATTTTTAGAAGAAATTGAAAGTCGAAAACCAAAATACACAAAAAAAGAAAAGTGAGGAAAAAAATGAAAATAGCGCCATCAATTTTAAGTGCAGATTTTGCCAATTTAGAAAGAGATATACAAGTCGTTGAAGCAGGAGGGGCAGACTACATCCATGTTGATGTAATGGATGGACACTTTGTGCCTAATTTAACTTTTGGACCCAATATTGTTTCAGCTATTCGTCCTATTACAAAATTACCTTTGGATTGTCATTTGATGATTGAAGATCCTGAAAAGTATATTGAAGCTTTTGCTAAAGCAGGTGCAGATATTATTACGGTTCATGTTGAAAGTACTCATCACATCCATCGTGCTATTCAACTTATCAAAACTCAAGGGGTTAAAGCGGGTGTTGTGATCAATCCGGGAACGCCTGTAGAAGCAATCATGCCGGTTTTAGATGAGGTCGATATGGTATTGGTGATGACGGTTAATCCCGGTTTTGGCGGGCAAAGTTTCATCAAAGGGGCAGTAAATAAAATTACCCAATTAACTGAATTGAAGAAAGACAAAGGCTACCATTATGAAATAGAAGTGGACGGCGGCATTATTCCTGAAACAGCGAAACTATGTAAAGCTGCAGGAGCAAGCGTTTTTGTTGCCGGTTCGTATATTTATGGAGCTGATCAACCGTCAGAGCAGATAAAAGCATTGAAAGAAGCGCTTTGTTAAGATGGTTGAAATAGCGATCCTGGTTGGAGGACCGGAAATGACGCTTCCTGATCTCAATAAGCTGAATCGCGATGGGCTTCTTTGGATTGGTGTTGATCGGGGAGCAGTGAGATTATTGGAATTAGGGATTAAACCGTACATTGCTTTAGGGGATTTTGATTCTGTTTCTAAAGACGAGTTCGAGTGGATAAAAAAAGAAGTTAAAGATGTTCGCCGTTTTAAAGCGGAAAAGGATTCCACGGATACGGAAATTGCTGTAGAAGCGGCTTTTACTGAATTTGTTCCAGAAAAGGTGACGATCTATGGAGCAACTGGCGGAAGATTGGATCATCTATTGAATAATTTATGGCTGGTTTTTCAACCGAAAGTGCGGCCGCATCTTGCAAAGTTACAGATTTCTGATCGTCAAAATAGTATTTCTTACTATCAACCAGGGATATACGAGTTAAAAAAAGAAGAAGATAAAAAATACTTGGCTTTTATTTGTCTGACAGCTGTTGAAAAGCTGACTTTGTTTGATGCCAAATACCAATTGAAAGAAGCAGATTTTGCTTACCCCACTTCATTAGCTAGTAATGAATTTGTATCAGATACCACTCTTTTTTCATTTCAAACGGGTTTAATTGCAGTCATTCAAAGTAAAGATTAAGAGTTAGGCCCAAGAACAGTTAGATCTGCTGCATATAAAATAGAACAAAAAAGAGGTAGAGACAAAGTCTCAACCTCTTTTTTATTATTGAAATTACACGCGTTCAACTTTACCTGATTTAAGAGCGCGAGCAGAAACCCAAACTTTTTTAGGTTTTCCATCAACTAAAATGCGAACTTTTTGTAAGTTAGCACCCCATGTACGTTTTGTTTTGTTTAAAGCGTGAGAACGGTTGTTACCACTTTTTGCTTTACGTCCTGTTACGACACATACTTTAGCCATTATTCTTTCCTCCTTTGCCGATATCTCGAAGCAAGGCTTCAATCTATACACTCATACTTTGATAATTTATCATAATTAGACAACATTTGCAACATCTTTCTTTCAAGGAATTTTACTTGACAGCATTCTTTTTTAAAAGAAAAAAGTTTGTTTTCTTTTAAAAAGCCCTGTTATTGAAAAAGTACTTGTGAAACAAACAAATGGGATGAATTTCAAAAGAAAGAAGTGGGGAGTTTTCCTATTAACCTTTTCTTATTCTGCTGGCTATGATAAAATGTGAAGGAGTAATTCATGGCTGACTAGCCAAAAGGAGGATTTTTACCATGGCAGTTAAAATCAAAACACAATTTGGCGTTATTGATATTTCAAACGAAGTAATTGCAACAGTTGTAGGAGGAGCCGCAACTGAGATCTTTGGAATTGTTGGTATGGCAAGTAAAAACCAAATTCGTGATAATTTAAATGATATACTTAAAAAAGAAAATTATTCGCGCGGCGTAGTTGTTCGACAAGAAGACAATAACGTAATGGTGGATGTTTATATTGTTGTTAGTTACGGAACAAAAATTTCTGAAGTGAGCCGTAATGTACAAGAAAGAGTGAAATATGATTTAGAAACCATGCTGGGCATATCTGCTGATGCAGTAAATGTTTATGTGCAAGGGGTACGTGTTTTAAAAGACTAAATAAAAAGAAATTGTCATAGTCACTTGTTTTAAAAAGTGACGAAGGAGGATATAGTGGTGAATGTTACAAAGTTAGAAGGGAAGCAATTCCGCAAAATGGTTTCAGTAGGAGCCAAACGGTTGGATACAAATGCAGAATATGTTAACTCTTTAAATGTTTTTCCTGTTCCAGATGGAGACACAGGAACAAATATGAATTTATCATTAGCTAGTGGAGTTAAATCGATAGACAATACGACTTCAGATCATATCGATCAATTAGCTGCGGCTCTATCAAAAGGATTATTAATGGGAGCCCGGGGAAATTCTGGAGTAATTTTATCTCAATTGTTCAGAGGGTTTGGAAAAGCAATTGAAGGTAAAGAAACGTTAACAGCAAAAGAGTTTGCTGCTGCTTTTACAAATGGAGTCCAAACCGCTTATAAAGCTGTAATGAAACCAGTTGAAGGAACCATTTTAACTGTGGCGCGTGAATCAGCAAAAGCTGGTGAAAAGCAAGCTAAGACCACTGAGAATATCGTTGAAGTGATGGAAGCCATCGTACGCGAAGCTAAAAAATCTCTAGATAGAACTCCTGATTTATTACCAGTCTTAAAAGAAGTAGGCGTTGTCGATAGTGGCGGACAAGGACTACTATTTATTTATGAAGGATTTTTAGAAGTATTATCTGGAAAAATTAGTGAAGTGGAAGTTTATCAACCATCTCCTCAGGAAATGACAGAAATGGTAAATGCTGAACACCATCGCAGTGTTTCTAATCATATTGCAACAGAAGACATCAAATATGGCTACTGTACTGAAATTATGGTTAAAATAGGTGAAGGAGAAACAGTTAAGCAAGAGTTCGATTATGACACTTTCCGTAATCATCTAAATGAAATAGGTGATTCTCTTTTAGTTGTCTCTGATGACGAAATTGTCAAAGTTCATGTCCATACTGAACAACCAGGAGAGGTAATGAATTATGGACAAGAATTCGGCTCATTAGTAAAAATTAAAGTAGACAACATGCGGTTACAACATGAAACTATTTTAGAAAATGAAGAAGCTCATGCTGATCATACAGCTTCTGCTGAGAAAAAACCTTATGGTGTGATAGCTGTTGCTGCAGGCGAAGGTGTTCAAAGCCTGTTTAAGAGCTTAGGTGTCAATTATGTTATCAGCGGTGGCCAAACAATGAATCCTAGTACCGAAGATATCTTAAAAGCCATTGAAGCCATTCATGCTGAAAAAGTCATCATTTTACCAAACAACAAAAATATTTTTATGGCTGCTGATCAAGCTGCAGAAGTTAGTGAATTACCTGTTGTTGTGGTGCCTAGCAGAACCGTTTCTCAAGGAATGTCTGCTATGTTAGCCTTTAATGAGCTGAATGATTTAGAAACAAACAAAAAAGAAATGAGTGCAGAGTTGGAAAATGTCATCAGTGGACAAATCACAACTGCTGTTCGAGACACTGAAATTGAAGGAATCAGCATTAAGAAAGACGATTATATGGGAATCATTGACGGGAAAATCAAAGTGTCCACAACCAATCGTAAAGAAGCTGTGCTAGATACGCTTAAGAAAATGATTTCTGAAGATAGTGAAATCGTTACGATTTTATTAGGCGAAGGAGCAGATATGACTGAAGCAGAAGCAATTGCTGCTGAAATCAGCCAAGACTATCCAGACGTAGAAGTAGAGATACATGAAGGACAGCAACCTGTTTATCCTTATTTGCTTTCAGTAGAGTAATTTGATAATCCAATGAAAATAGACAGAAATAATAAAAATAATTTTTTATTTTTACTTATTTTTGTCTATTTTTCAAGTGTTTATTAAGCAGCCTAAAATACAACCAGAGAAGGGAGAGAAGAAAAACAACCAGTATTTAATCACTCCAGCTGTTGTTTTAAATAATGGTTGCTATATTATGGGGAAATCAATTTATGATCCAGTGTCTGTTCTTCCTTCTGTAGGTGAAAAGCGGCTTGAAGCATTACACCAATTGGGTATCTTTACTATTCTAGATTTGCTTTCGCATTATCCATTTCGATATGAAGACATTCAAGAAAAAAATTTATTAGAAATAGAAGATCAAGAAAAAGTTACCTTGAAAGGGAATGTGGTTTCTGAAGCAGTAGTAAGTCGTTTTGGTCCTAAAAAAAACCGTTTATCTTTTCGACTAGTAATTGACCATGCTGTTATTTCAATTACTTTTTTTAACCAACCTTATTTAAAAAGTAAAATTATTGCAGGGGAAGAATTAGCAGTTTTTGGGAAATGGGATGCCAAGCGAAAAAGTCTGACAGGCATCAAGATACTCGGGACAGCTTCTGCAAATCAAGATGGCGGGGATTTCGAATCTATTTACCGTACAAATAAAGGAATCAAACAAAAAACACTGTTCGATTTGGTCACAAAAGCGTACCAAGAATACCACGAGCTGATACCGGAAACGCTGCCGGATTTTTTAAGAAAGAAGTACCGACTGGTTTCTCATCAAGCCGCAATTTATGGAATGCATTTTCCTGCAACAGAAGAACAAACGAGACAAGCTAGAAGAGAAGTTATTTTTGAAGAGTTTTTATTGTATCAGCTTAAATTACAAAGTTTACGAAAAAAACAAACAGCAAGCGGACACGGGACACAAATTAAGTATGATGTAGCAGACTTACGCCGCTTTATAAAAACACTGCCTTTTGAATTAACTACGGCCCAAAAAAGAGTCGTTAATGAAATTTGTAATGATTTGAAAGAAGCAAGACATATGCACCGGTTATTACAAGGAGATGTGGGCAGTGGAAAAACAATTGTAGCGGCTATTGCATTATTTGCTGCTGCCAATGCAGGGTACCAATCGGCATTGATGATTCCAACTGAGATTTTAGCTGAACAACATATGGAAAGTTTAAGCCAATTATTTGATCCTTTAGAAGTTCGAATAGCCTTATTGACAGGCTCAACCAAAGCAAAAGAGCGGCGTATTCTTTTAGAAGAATTGGCTACAGGTCAGTTAGATGTTATCATTGGCACTCATGCGTTGATTCAAGAAGATGTTCATTTTGCAAATCTAGGATTAGTGATTACAGACGAGCAACATCGTTTTGGGGTAAATCAAAGAAAAACGTTGCGAAGCAAAGGCAAAGAACCTGATGTTTTATTCATGACCGCAACGCCTATACCCAGGACATTAGCCATCACGACTTATGGTGAAATGGATGTTTCCGTTATTGATGAATTGCCTGCTGGTCGTATTCCTATTGAAACGATATGGACGAGACCTAAAAATTTTGAAGGAACCTTAGAGTTCATAGAACGACAATTACAAGCAGGGTCACAAGCCTATGTAATTTGTCCTTTGATTGAAGAGTCTGAAAGTCTAGATGTTAAGAATGCTACAGACATTTATAATAATCTTTCTTCTTACTACGCAACGCGCTACCGGGTAGGTTTGCTGCATGGTAAAATGAAGCCGGCCGAAAAAGAAGCCATTATGCAAGAGTTCAAAGAAAATAAATTACAGGTCCTGGTTTCAACTACCGTGATCGAAGTTGGAGTGAATGTGCCGAATGCTACGACAATGGTGATTTACGATGCTGATCGATTTGGCTTATCTCAATTGCACCAATTGAGAGGAAGAGTCGGAAGAGGGCATAAAGAATCTTATTGTATTTTAGTGGCCAATCCAAAAAGTGAAACTGGGATTGAGCGAATGAAGATTATGACGGAAACAAACGATGGTTTTATTTTAAGCGAAAAAGATTTAGAATTAAGAGGTTCAGGAGATCTATTTGGATCCAAGCAATCTGGTTTGCCTGATTTTAAAGTTGGCGACATTATTGGTGATTTTGGTGCTTTGGAAGCTGCGAGAGAAGAAGCGACAGCATTAGTCAACCAACCTGACTTTTTAACGAATCCTGCCTATCATGAATTACGACAGGCTATTGGATTAGAAAATTTAACGGGAGTCAACTTTAACTAACAATGGGCAAAAAACAGGTTTAAAACTACGATCAAAACAACTAAAAAGACAAAGCGGAAAATTATAGGGAGGCCAGCAGTATGAGAATTGCAGTAGATGCAATGGGCGGAGATAACGCTCCTAAAGCAATAGTAGAGGGAGTCGTGTTAGCAGCCAAGGAATTCAAGGAGATGGAATTCATTTTATATGGAAATGAAACAGCCATCAAACAGTACTTAACAGGTGAACCTAATATTAAAATTGTGCATACAGATGAAAAAATAAACAGTGAAGATGATCCTGTTCGCTCAGTACGACGCAAGAAAAATGCTTCAATGGTTTTAGCTGCGCAAGCCGTAAAAAACAAAGAAGCAGATGCTCTTTTTTCAGCAGGTAATACAGGAGCACTATTGACAGCAGGATTGCTGATCATCGGACGCATCAAAGGAATCGACCGCCCTGGTTTATTGGTAACAATGCCAGTCATTACAGAAGCAGAAAAGACGTTTAATTTAATGGATGTTGGAGCAAATGCGGATACTAAACCAGAGAATATTCACCAATATGCCATCTTAGGGAGTGAGTATGCTAAGTTTGTCCAAGGTATTTCCAACCCTACTGTTGGTTTATTGAATAATGGAACAGAAGAAAATAAAGGAAATGACATCACTAAAAGAGCGCATCAATTATTGAAGGCTGAGCCAAGTATTAACTTTATTGGCAATGTGGAGGCGCGTGAATTGTTAAGCGGCGTAGCGGATGTTGTTGTAACAGATGGGTATACTGGAAATGCTGTGTTAAAAACAATTGAAGGAACGGCATTATCCATGATGCAATTGCTGAAAAAAGCGGTGTATGATAATGGACCAAAGGCTAAAGTAGGCGGTCTTTTGTTGAAAGATAGTTTATCCGGCATGAAAGATGTGCTGGATTACTCTAAACATGGGGGATCAGTTTTATTTGGAGTCAAAGCACCTGTGGTTAAAACACACGGTTCTACTGGAAAAGAAGCAGTTTATTATACTATTAAGCAAATTCATGAAATGTTGGCTTCAAAAGTAATTGATGACCTTGTCAATCAGTTTGAAGCTAAACAAGCAGATTTGGATAATTTAGAAGGATAAAAAGCAATTCATAAAAAGGTCTAGACATTCTGAAAAAGTATCTGTAAAATAAGTATGTTCAGATGTGAAAAGTAAGTCATAATGGAAAAGCCAAACGGAGGTGTAAAGATTGTCAAAAAACGAAACTTTTGAAAAAATAAAAAAAATAATCGTTGAACGTTTTGGAATAGACGAAGAAAAAGTGACCAATGAAATGACATTTAAAGATGATTTAGGTGCAGACTCACTAGATATCGTAGAATTAGTCATGGAATTAGAAGACGTTTTTGGAACAGAAATTTCTGATGATGATGCAGAAAATATCTCTTCAGTTGGAGACGCAGTAGATTACATCGAAGCTAACTTAAACTAAGTTCATAAAAAACCGCCGGTTCTTAAGGAAAACACATTTCTTAAGAACCGGATTTTTTATTTAAGCTTTTTTCGAAAGAAGAATAAGCTGATTTGAACAGCTAAACAGTGAAACTATTTATTTTTACTGTAAAACACAGTATAATAAGAATGATTGGACAAGTCTGGTCGAGAGGAGAAAAAAAATGAATGAATCATTTTTAAAAGAGATCAAAAGAAAATATGATATTACATTTCAAAATACTGCCTATTTAGAAGAAGCTTTCACGCATTCATCATATGTGAATGAGCACAGGAACCAACATTTAAAAGATAACGAACGAATCGAATTTCTGGGAGATGCGGTATTGGAATTAATCATTTCAAGGTATTTATTTGAGCATTATCCAAAACTGCCCGAAGGCAAATTAACTAAACTAAGAGCTGCAATTGTTTGTGAAGCAAGTTTAAGCTTATTTGCAAAAGAATGCGGCTTTGACCGTTATATACGTTTAGGCAAAGGCGAAGAACGAATGGATGGTCGTAAAAGACCAGCTTTGCTTTGCGATTTATTCGAATCTTTTATTGGAGCTTTATATTTGGATCAAGGGATCGACAGTGTGTTGGCTTTTTTGAAACAAACTATTTTCCCTAAAATTCAATCCGGTGCTTTCTCACATGTGATGGATCACAAAACAAATTTACAAGAATATTTACAAAAAAAAGGCGAAATTACCATTGATTACCGTTTAGTTGAAGAAGTTGGTCCGGCTCATCAAAAAATGTTTGTTGTTGAGGTCAGTGCAGAAGGCCAAGTACTGGGGCAAGGACAAGGAAAAACAAAAAAAGCAGCTGAACAAGTAGCTGCAGAAAATGCTTTACTGATTTTAGAAGACAAATAAAAATACGTTGAGGATAAGCTGCGTGCACGAGCTTATCCTCAATTAATGACATGTTTAAGGAAAGGGGCCAGTCTATTGTGCAATTAAAAAGAATCGAAATCGCTGGTTTCAAATCATTCGCAGAAAAAACGACCATTGAGTTTCATGAAGGAGTAACCGCAGTTGTGGGGCCGAATGGCAGTGGAAAAAGCAATATTATTGAAGCGATACGTTGGGTATTAGGAGAACAATCAGCTAAAAGTTTACGAGGCGGGAAAATGAATGACATTATTTTCTCTGGAACCGATATGCGAAAACCATTGAATATCGCGGAAGTCTCTTTAATATTAGAAAATGAAGATCATTTTCTGCCGTTAGATTTTTCGGAAATCAGCATTACAAGAAGACTTCATAGAAATGGCGAGAGTGAATTTTATTTAAATAGGCAGGCTTGCCGGTTAAGAGATATTATTGAATTGTTTATGGATTCTGGTTTAGGCAAAGAATCTTTTTCTATTATTTCTCAAGGGAAAGTGGAAGCTATTTTTAATAGTAAGCCGGAAGACCGCCGTTCTATTTTTGAAGAAGCTGCAGGAGTGTTTAAATATAAAACACGCAAGAAAAAAGCAGAGCAAAAATTATTTGAAACGGAAGATAACTTAAATCGCGTTCAAGATATTGTGTATGAACTAGATAGCCAAATTGAACCGCTTCAAATACAAAGTAGTATTGCGAAAGATTACTTACTGCAAAAAGAACAATTAAAGGATGTTGAAATAGCTTTAACGGTAGTTGAAATTAGTCAACTAAAGGAACAATGGGCTGTTCAGCAATTGGAAATAGCTGCTTTTAATCAGCAATTAAACCAAATGAAAGCTGAAACTAACGAAATTGAGCAACACCTGCAGCTGTTAAAGCAGCAAAAGCAGCAGTTTACGGATGCTTTTGATAACGAACAAGCTCAATTGGTACAAGCCATTCAGCAATATGAACAATTAGAAGGTCAAAAACAAGTTTTAAATGAACAAACCAAGCATACGAAAGAAAATAGAGAACAATACGAACAGTCAAAGCGTCAAACATTAAATAAAATAGCTGACTTAGAAAAAAAAATAACTCAAGTAAAGACATTGACCGATGAGAAAATACAGAAACAAAAAGAATTAAAAAAACAACTTGAAACAGCGGAAAATGAACGCTTGATGCTTTCTGCTAACAGCAAAGAGACCATCGAACAATTACGTGATCACTATATAGATTTGATGCAGCAGCAAACTAGTTTACGCAATGAACAAAGCTATTTAGATAGGACCTTTAGTCAGTCTGCCCAAAGAAGAATGAAAACATCAGCTATTATGACTGCATTAGAAAAGGAATTAAAAGAAGTTGCTAGCCAACTTACCGCAGTGACCGCTGATAGAACGGCCAGTCAACAAGAAATAGCGAAAAAACTCTTGCAGTATCAAGAACAACAGGCAACTATTCAAAAACAATACACTCACTTAGAAAAAAAAGAAAAAATGATGTATGACGCTTTACGGGTTGTACAGCAAGCGAAAGCTAAAAAAGAGAGTTTACAAGAATTGAAAGATGATTATACTGGTTTTTATCAAGGGGTCAAAGAAGTCCTTAAACATAAAAAACAGATTGGCGGAATCGTTGGAGCCGTGGCTGAGTTGATCGTTGTTCCAAAAGAAAGTGAAATCGCTATTGATATTGCGTTAGGAGCTGCCTCGCAAAATATTATCGTACAGAATGAAGAAAGCGGACGTAAAGCTATTCAATATTTAAAGCAAAAGCATTCTGGCCGAGCGACATTTTTACCTTTGTCTACTATTAAGCCGCGCAGACTACCTGCTGCTGTTGAAGGGAAAGTTAAAAATCAAACAGGTTTTATTGGGATTGCTAGTGACATTGTTCAATACCCGGACGAAATTGCTTCGATTGTTCAGAATTTACTCGGAACAACTATTGTGGCTCATAATTTAAAAGCAGCTAACGAAATAGCTAAACTGCTTCAATATAGTTATCGGGTGGTGACACTTGAAGGAGATGTCATGAATGCTGGTGGTTCTATGACTGGTGGAGCAAATAAAAAAGGAAATCAAAGCAGCCTTTTTTCACGTAAAAACGAGCTATCTTCTTTGACACAGCAAATTAGTCAAATGGAACAAACACTAACAGCTAAAGAAGTTGAAGTTCGAACACTTAAACAAACAGTCAGAAAAGAAGAACAAAAACTTGAGGAACTTAGAAAATCAGGCGAACAACAGCGGTTGGAAGAACAAGAGCTGAAAAATGCTGCTGAAATCAATACTGAAAAACATTCTCGTTTACAAAGAGAACTAAAAGCTTATCAGTTTGAAGCACAAGAAGCTCAACAAGAAGCTGAAGAGTATAACCAACGCATTCAGATAATAACAGAAGAACTTTCCATTCTCCAAGAAGAAATGGAACAAATCAATCACCGCATAGAAATAGCTTCTTCAAAGAATGTAGAAAGAGAGCAATTACAGCTTGCAGCTAATGAGACAGTCCAACAACGGATGACAGAGCTGGCAACGATTAAAGAACAAGTTACCAGCTTAAAAAAAGAACACGATCTGTTTAATGGACAATTAACGAATGAACAACAAGAACTAACGAAGCTTGAACTGCACCTGCAACACATGTCTCAATCAGATGGCAGTCAAAAATTGACGCAGAAAGAGATAGTAGCAAAATTAGCTGATTTAAAAGAACAAAAAACGAAATGCGAGCGAGCGTTGCTTCACAATAAAGAGCAGCAGCGACTAGTACAAGAACAATTGGATCAACTAGAACAGAAAGGCACCATTAAACAAAACCAGCAACAATATATAATAGAGCAAAAAACGAAAGTGGAAATTGCTTTTAATCGAAACGAAACGATGATTGAAAATCATTTAGTTTATTTAAATGAAGAGTATCAGTTGAATTATGAAATGGCTGAAAAAGAATACCCATTAGATATTTCAGTTGAAGAGGCTGCTCAAAAAGTGAAACTGCTGAAACAAAGCATTAAAGAATTAGGAAATGTCAATGTTGGTGCCATTGAAGAATTTGAGCGTATTTATGAACGCTATACTTTTCTGACAGAACAACGAAATGATTTGTTAGAAGCAAAAGAAAGTTTATATGAAACAATGGATGAAATGGATGAAGAAGTTAAACTGCGTTTTTCAGAAACTTTTGAAGCTATTCGTGTTCGTTTTAGTCAAGTCTTTCCACAACTGTTCGGTGGCGGAACAGCTGAATTGCAGTTAACCGATCCTACTAATTTATTGACGACAGGAATTGAAATCATTGCTCAGCCACCCGGCAAAAAACTGCAACAGTTGAGTTTATTGTCTGGAGGAGAGCGTGCTTTTACAGCTATTGCTTTATTATTTGCTATTATTCAAGTCAAGCCGGTGCCTTTTTGTATTTTAGATGAGGTAGAGGCAGCTCTTGATGAAGCAAATGTGGCTCGTTTTGGGCGTTATTTAAGAAAATTCGAAGGGGATACTCAATTTATTGTGATCACTCATCGTAAAGGAACGATGGAAGAAGCCAATGTTTTATATGGCGTTACCATGCAAGAATCAGGTGTTTCTAAACTGGTCTCTGTTCGCTTAGAAGAAGTTGAAGAAAAAGAAAAATTATCGGTTAAATAAATGAGTTTAGGCTGCAGAACAGCTAAAAAAGGAGTAAGTTAAATGATCAAATTGATTGCTATTGATTTAGATGGTACGTTATTAACGAAAGATCGAACCATTTCTCCAGAAAACAAAGCAGCTATAAAAGAAGCAAAAGCTCAAGGAATCAAAGTGGTTTTGTGCACAGGAAGACCATTGTTAGGCATGATCCACTTTTTAGAAGAACTGGGCTTAAGAGAGCCGGGTGATTACGGCATCACTTATAACGGTGGTTTAGTACAAAAAACAGATACTGGAGAAATTTTATCGCAAAAAACATTAACTCGTGAAGAAACCCAGGAATTATATGAGTTAAGCCAAGCAATAAATGTCCCTTGTAATTTTATAGATTTAGAAAAAATTTATGAACCGCCTTATCCTAAAGGCCGAGATTCGTTATACCCCACTGTAATGAATGCTTTGCCCTACATGTCGATTACATTGGCTGAACTACCTGAAGATGCAGCAATCAATAAAGTTGTTTTTTGTTGCGACCAAGAAGTTTTAGATAAGGCTATTGCGACTATTCCGGCTAGTTATTATAAAAAATATACAATAATGAAATCTAGGCCAATTCTACTTGAAATGATGAATAAAGAAGTAGATAAAGGAAAAGGGATTGCGGTGTTATGCGATTTATTAGGAATTGAATCAGATGAAGTTATGGCCTTGGGAGATGAAGCAAACGATCAAGCAATGATTGAATATGCAGGAATCGGAGTAGCTATGGAAAAGCCGTACCTGAAATAAAAGAAATTGCCCAATTTATTACGAAAAATAATGATGACCATGGTGTTGCTCATGCGATCCGTAAGTTTGCTTTACAAGACCAACCAGTCTGGACAACTACATCCGACTGAAAATTAATAAGAAATGGGGTAAGCTAATGGGATTATTTGATAAAATAAAACGTGCTTTTACGGGAGAAGAGAAAGTTGAACAGACAGAAATAACTGAAAAATACGAAAAAGGGTTAGAAAAAACGCGTAAGTCTTTCTCTCAACGGATGAATGAATTATTTGCTAACTTCAGAACTGTCGACGAAGATTTTTTTGAAGAGTTGGAAGAAATTTTAATTGGTGCAGATGTCGGCTATGAAGCTTCTATGGAGATCAGTGATGCTTTGCGTCAAGAAGTAAAACTAAAAAATGCTAAAAGCGAAGGCGAAGTTCAGAATGTAATCATTGAAAAGATGGTGGAAATTTACGAAAAAGACAATACTGAAAAGCCTGAAGTTTTATTTAATGAAAATGGGTTGACTGTTATTTTAGTAGTTGGTGTAAACGGTGTTGGAAAAACAACCACTATAGGAAAAATGGCAAAACGTTTTCAAAACGAAGGAAAAAAAGTGCTATTAGCAGCCGGAGATACTTTTCGGGCAGGAGCAATAGAACAACTAGTCGTATGGGGCGAAAGAGTAGATGTTGATGTCGTTACTGGAAAAGCTGGCGGAGATCCAGCAGCGGTTGTTTTTGATGCTGTACGACAAGCGAAACAACAAGAAGCAGATGTTTTAATAGTGGATACAGCAGGACGCTTGCAAAACAAAGTGAATTTAATGAATGAATTGGAAAAAATGAAACGTGTGATTGAAAAGGAAGTCCCTGGAGGCCCGCATGAAGTTTTATTGGTACTTGATGCCACAACTGGTCAAAACGCCATGATTCAAGCTAAACAGTTCAAACAAACTACTAATGTCTCAGGAATTGTTTTAACTAAACTGGATGGAACAGCTAAAGGCGGAATTGTTTTAGCCATTCGGAAAGAATTGGACATCCCTGTTAAGTTTGTTGGGTTAGGCGAAGGCGTTGATGATTTACAGGAATTCGAACCTGGAGAATATGTTTATGGATTATTCAGTGAGCTTATCCAAGAAACGATTTAAAACCGTTAGCAAGTAGCTTTTTTGTAGAAGATATGTTACGATGATAAACGTGTTTTCAAAACCTAAAGTTTCTAATCTCTTGTTTTGCAAGAGGTCAGAGACTTTTTGATTGGTCTTTTTTGAAAACACAAGCTATTATTTTCATTTGCTGAAAAGCAAGCATTTATAGAGGAGGAAACAAATTGAAAGACAAATTATTCGAGACGCTGCAAAAGATGGGTAAAACATTTATGTTGCCGATCGCATTGCTGCCTGTAGCCGGATTGATGTTAGGAGTCGGCTCATCTTTTACAGGTGACTCTTTTGTAAACATGTACGATTTAGATTGGTTATTAGGAGAAGGGACGGTTCTTTATAATGTTCTAACGGTTTTTAAAGACTGTGGTCAAATTATATTTGATAACTTACCGTTGCTTTTCGCAGTAGCTGTAGCATTGGGTATGGCAAAAGCTGCAAAAGAAGTTGCGGCATTATCAGCTGTTGTTGCTTACTTTATGATGTATGCCTCAATGACAAGTACCATTGTAAACTTTGGCAACCTTGAAAAGTTAAAAGAAACTCCTGGCCTGATTGGTTCTGTACTAGGATTTTCAGAAACAATGAATACCGGGGTTTTCGGTGGGATTATTATTGGTTTAATTGTAGCTTATCTACATAACCGTTTCTATAAAGTAGAGTTTCCGGACGCTTTGTCATTCTTTGCAGGAACTCGTTTTGTTCCAATTATATCAGCATTTGCGGCTGTTTTAACAGGCATGGTTCTTTCTTTCCTATGGCCTTATGCCGGTTCAGGAATTGCCTGGTTAGGTTCTGTTGTAGCTGATTTAGGCTATGTTGGTACCTTTTTATATGGGTTTATTTACCGGGCTCTGATTCCTTTAGGTCTGCACCATGTTTTTTACTTGCCATTTTGGCAAACAGCACTTGGAGGAACAGCAACGATTGGTGGTCATGTAGTAGAAGGAGCTCAAAATATTGTCTTTACTCAATTAGGTAATGGTCAAGTGGTTGATCCTGAAGCTGCCAAATTTTTCTCTGGAATGTTCCCATTTATGATTTTTGGGTTCCCAGCAGCAGCATTTGCCATGTACCAGCAAGCTAAACCAGAACGCAAAAAAGATGTTAAAGGACTTATGATGTCTTCGTCTCTAACGTCGATTTTTACAGGAATCACAGAACCTCTTGAGTTCTCATTCTTGTTTGCTTCGCCATTCTTATATTTTGGCGTGCATTGTGTCCTAGCTGCATTTTCATTTGTATTAATGCATTTTCTACAGGTCGGTGTTGGGTTGACTTTCTCAGGTGGACTACTTGATTTTGTATTATATGGTATATTACCTGGACAAGGGATAACAAACTGGATCCCAGTGGTTCTTGTCGGAATCGTTTACGCATTTGTTTATTACTTTGTCTTTACGTTCTTTATTAAAAAATTCGATTTGAAGACACCGGGACGTGAAGATGATGTAGTTGAATCTAAGATGTATACGAAAGCTGATTATCAAGCTAAAAAAGCTGGGGAAAAAGCAAACGTACCTGTTCAAGATGAACTATCTCATGATATCGTAACGGGTCTTGGCGGTGCTGATAACTTAATTGAAGTTGGAAACTGTGCTACTCGCTTAAGAGTGACCGTTAAAGACGGCAACTTAGTTAACCAAAACCAATTGAAATCAACAGGAGCAGCTGGAGTTGTCGTTAAAGGCAATAATGCTCAAGTTATTTATGGACCAAAAGTATCTAATATCAAATCAAATATTGATGAATATTTAGCAACGAGTCCTAATGAAGCAACAGCTTCAAGCACTTCTGAAACACTCGTTAGTCCAGAAGACCAATTGTCTAAAACCATTATTGAAGGACTAGGCGGCGAAGATAATTTAATAGAAGTTGATAACTGTGCCACACGTTTAAGAGTAACCGTAAAAGACGGCGGTTTAGTTGATCAAAACCAATTGAAATCAACAGGAGCAGCTGGAGTTGTCGTTAAAGGCAATAATGCTCAAGTCATTTATGGACCAAAAGTATCCAATATTAAGTCAAATATTGAAGAATACCGAAACAAATAAATGCTATAAAGAAAGTGGGATAGTGTTCCTGACTTTTAGAGCTCGTATCAAAAAAATGATGAAGAAGAAGGAAGAGGATGAGACTTTTGTCTTGTCCTCTTTCTTTATGAAACAAAAAAGCTGTATTTGCAGTTTCAATTAACTCAAAATATCGATAAAACACGCTAAAGCTATTGACTAATCAAGCGATAATGAGTACGCTTAAGAGGTGTGTAAACGAGAAACACTTGACATCAGTTGAGATAAAGAAAGAAGGGTAAAAGTGGAAATAGAAAGAACGAATCGTATGAATAGATTATTCGATTTTTATGGATCTTTGCTAACTGAAAAACAACGAAGTTATATGTTATTGTATTTTGCAGATGATTATTCTTTAGGAGAAATTGCAGAGGATTTTGAAGTGAGCCGGCAAGCTATTTATGATAATATCCGACGAACAGAGCAGATACTGACAGATTATGAACGCAAGCTTCATTTAGTAGAAAATTTCACTCAGTTAGAAGAAACCCTTGATGAATTTTCTGTTTATGTAAATGACCACTACCCAAAAGATGAAGTACTGCAAAGGTTTATCCAAAAGCTTAAAAAAGAAACAAATGAAGAATAAAAGGAATGGTGAATTAAATGGCATTTGAAGGATTATCAGAACGCCTGCAAAATGCGATGGCAAAAATGCGTCGCAAAGGCAAAGTTTCGGAAGCAGACGTAAAAGAAATGATGCGCGAAGTGCGCCTTGCTTTATTAGAAGCGGACGTTAACTTCAAAGTTGTAAAAGACTTTGTGAAGACAGTTAGCAACCGTGCAGTAGGATCAGAAGTATTAGAAAGCCTTTCTCCTAGCCAACAAATCATTAAAATTGTTAGTGAGGAACTGACTAATTTAATGGGTGGCGAACAAAGCACGATTCAAATGGCTGCAAAAGCTCCTACTGTAGTGATGATGGTAGGGTTACAAGGTGCAGGTAAAACAACTACGGCTGGGAAGCTAGCTAATCACTTAAGAAAAACACAGAATAAACGACCTTTAATGGTTGCTGCAGATATTTATCGTCCTGCAGCTATTCAACAATTGGAAACATTAGGAGAACAATTAGATATCCCTGTTTTTTCAATGGGAGATAAAGTAAGTCCAGTAGAAATTGCTAAACAAGGGATTCAAAAGGCTAAAGAAGAACACCGTGATTTTGTTATTATCGATACAGCAGGACGTTTGCAAATCGATGAAACATTGATGACTGAATTATCCGATATTAAGGCTACTGTCGATCCGACTGAGATTTTCTTAGTAGTAGATGCAATGACAGGACAAGAGGCTGCGAATGTAGCTGATTCCTTTAATCAACAACTAGACATTACCGGAGTAATTTTAACAAAATTAGATGGGGATACTCGTGGCGGGGCAGCTCTTTCTATTCGTTCCGTTACAGGCAAGCCAATTAAATTTGTCGGTCAAGGAGAAAAGTTAGACGCTTTAGAGCCCTTCTATCCAGACCGGATGGCTAATCGTATCTTAGGTATGGGCGACATGCTGACATTGATTGAAAAAGCCCAACAAGATTTTGATGAGAAAAAGAATGAAGAAATGGCTAAAAAGCTTAAAGAGAACAGTTTTGATTTTAATGATTTCATTGAACAAATGGACCAAGTCAGCAATATGGGACCAATAGAAGACATCTTAAAAATGATTCCAGGCATGAGCAATGCTCCAGGCTTAGAAAACCTGCAAATTGATCCAAAAGACATGGCTCGCATGAAAGCCATTGTATTATCTATGACACCAAAAGAACGTGAAAATCCTGATCTTTTATCACAAAGCAGAAGACGTCGGATCGCTAGAGGTTCAGGACGTCCAATAGCTGAAGTAAACCGCTTAATCAAACAATTTAACGAATCGAAAAAAATGATGAGTAAAATGTCTAAAGGAAATCTTGATGGATTAGACGGTATGTTTGGGCAAGGGGTCAAAGGTAAAATAGGCAAAATGGCGATGAACTCAATGGTGCGGAAGAATAAGAAAAAAGCTAAAAAGAAAAATAAAAAGAAACGCTAAGAGAAGTTTCTTAAAAAAATAGAGTGTAAAGAAAAAACACTTTACAAGGATGTAAATTCCTGTTAATATACTTAGTGAAAGATAGTTAATGGAGGTGTAAGAAATATGGCAGTAAAAATCCGTTTAAAACGTATGGGTTCTAAAAGAAATCCTTTTTACCGTATTGTAGTTGCAGATGCTCGTGCTCCACGTGATGGACGTTTCATCGAGCCTGTTGGCACATACAACCCAGTTGTTGAACCAGCTGAAGTTAAATTGGACGAAGAATTAGTATTAAAATGGTTAGCCGATGGCGCTCAACCTTCTGATACAGTTCGTAACATCCTTTCAAAAGAAGGCATTATGAAAAAATTCCACGATTCAAAAAACACTAAGTAAAAAGGATGAGAACTATGGCTGACATGAATGAATTAATTCTTACCATTATTCGTCCTCTTGTTAATCACCCGGAGGAACTAGTACTTGATATCAAAGAATCAAAAGATTTTTCAGAATATCATCTATCTGTTCACCCTGATGATATTGGACGTGTAATCGGGAAAAAAGGTCGCGTAGCAAAAGCTATTCGGACAATCGTTTACAGCGTTAGAGTCTCTGGACCAAAGCGTATTAGATTAACGATTGTCAATAGCTAAAATTCTTAAAATAAGTAAACCATTTCTAAAAGAGATGGTTTTTTTTATTTCTCTTGCTTCATTAACTCGCTTTATTGAACGAGAACATATGGTACAATAAATAAGACAAAAATAAAAGAGAATGAGGGATAATGTGGCAGAATTATACAATGTAGGAAAAATCGTAAATACACAAGGGATCAAAGGCGAAGTCCGGGTAATTTCAAGAACCGATTTTCCAGAAGAACGTTACAAAAAAGGAGCCAAATTATTTTTAGATCAGCCGGGGAAAAAAATGATTGAGTTAACTGTTGCCAGTCATCGCAAACACAAAACATTCGATTTATTATCTTTTGAAAACCATCCGAATATTAATGATGTAGAAAAGTATCGGGACGGCATTTTAAAAATAAGCTCAGAACAGCTGAAAGAATTACCAGAAAATGAATATTATCTTCATCAAATTATTGGTTTAACGGTTGAAGATGAAGAAGGAACAGAAATAGGAAAAGTTTCGGAAGTTTTGTCACCAGGAGCAAATGATGTGTGGGTCGTACAACGTAAAGGCGAAAAGGATTTATTGATTCCTTATATCGAAGAAGTCGTATTAAAAGTTGATTTAGAAAAAAAATTAGTCACGATCCATATTATGGAAGGATTATTAGATTAATGAAAATTGATATTTTGACTTTATTTCCCAGAATGTTTGAAGGGCCATTATCTGAATCGATCATAGGAAAAGCCATTGATAAAAATTTATTAGCCATTTCTGTGATGAACTTTCGTGATTTTTCAGAAAACAAACACCGTAATGTAGACGACTACCCTTATGGCGGCGGAGCGGGTATGTTATTAACGGCCCAACCGATTTTCAGTGCATTAGATACGATTCAATCAGAAACTCCAGAAACAAAAAAAAGAGTGATACTACTAGATCCAGCTGGTGTGCCTTTTACCCAATCAGTAGCAGAAGAGCTAGCCGAAGAAGAACATTTGGTTTTCATCTGCGGTCATTATGAAGGATACGATGAACGCATTCGCTCTTTAGTCACGGATGAGATTTCTTTAGGCGACTATGTGTTGACAGGTGGCGAATTAGGGGCAATGGTCATGATTGACGCCACAGTTCGCTTGCTGCCGGAAGTACTTGGAAATGAAGAGTCTGCTAAAACAGATTCACACTCTACCGGGTTATTGGAACATCCGCAATATACGAGACCAGCAGATTACCGCGGCATGAAAGTTCCAGATGTTTTACTCAGTGGAAACCATAAAAACATTGCCGAATGGCAGGAAAAAGAATCCTTACGCCGTACTTATTTGAGACGTCCAGATATGCTCGAAAATCTGGAATTGACAACAGAACAAACAAAATGGCTGGATGAAATAAAAAAAGAACAAGAAATAGGTTAAAAAAAGGAAATTTACTTTACACCTATTTTTGAATATGGTAAACTATTTTGGTGAGTGGGTAAAGCCTGCTGAAATAACGGTATTCCGCTGTGTCTGAATAGAGATATATGAATAGTTGTTGGAAGGAGAAAAAAATAATGAACTTAATCGAATCAATTACAAGCGAACAATTGCGCGAAGATATTCCAGCTTTCCGTCCAGGAGATACTGTCCGTGTTCACGCAAGAATCGTTGAGGGTACTAGAGAACGTATCCAATTATTTGAAGGCGTGGTAATCAAACGTCGTGGTGCAGGAATTAGCGAAACGTATACAGTTCGTAAAATTTCTAATGGTGTAGGCGTTGAGCGTACATTCCCATTACACACTCCACGTGTTGCAAAAATCGAAGTTGTCCGCTTTGGTAAAGTACGTCGTGCTAAATTGTACTACTTACGTGCATTACATGGTAAAGCAGCTCGTATTAAAGAAATCAGAAGATAATCCATTTTTTGATTTACTGTCTAAGTTTGAGACAAAGAAAAAAGTCCTTGTGATACAAGGGCTTTTTTCTTTGTCTTTTTTTAATAGTTTAAGAGAAAAAATAATGTCAATGTGTTGGATTTTCAGCTACAGATTCTCATGATGGAACATCCCATCCAACTGTATTTCTTTTAAGGTAAAGCTGAGTTCCATTGCCTGTTAGCTGCAGTATTTCGACAATTTTTTATTTTTGTACTCTTCTCCCTGACGTGCATGAAGATATCTTTACTTATGGTATACTTATTTTAGAAAATAGTATGAATAGTGAAACCATAATACTTTTAGGAGTTGATTGATAATGGGAAAAGAAGCTTTATTAATTGTGGATATGAGTAATGATTTTGTAGCGGATGAAGGAACATTAACTGTTGGTAAGCCAGCACAAAAAATAGTGCCTTATATTCAGGAGTTAGCAACAAGATTTTTAGCAGAGGAAAATGTTGTTGTTGTATCGATGGATGCACACCATCCAAATGATTCACACTTTGAACTGTGGCCGCCTCATAACATTATAGGTACAAAAGGGCAAGAGTTGTATGGAGATTTAAATGAGTGGTTCCAAGACAACAATGGAAATAAAAATGTAATGTATATGCCCAAAACAAACTATAATGCATTTTTTAAAACTGACTTAGCTGAAAAACTAAGAAAATTAGAAGTAGAAAAAGTTCATGTTGTTGGGGTCACGACAGATATTTGTGACTTTTTAACGGTTTCAGGAGCAGATGCAGAAGGATTTAAAACGGTCATTCACAAACAAGGTGCAGCCACATTTACCGATCTTGGAGAGACAATGCTAAATCATATGAAACGGTGTTTCCATACTGAAGTGATTGACTAACGACCTATTAACGTAAACAAATAAAAACAGCCATTCTATTGTACTTGTACGAAATAGAATAGCTGTTTTTTGTATTGAAAAAACTGATGCATCCTGTTTGGTTTCCACACTCTAGCAGTAAACTACTATCCAATTTCTTTTAAAGTTGAGCTGGTCTACAGATAATTTTACAGAATGAACTTATCCTCTAAGTTGTTTTTTATCCAGCGAATCTCTTGACAAAATAGCATAAATTGATATAATGAACATATATTCATATGAAAATTCATTCATATGTAAACCAAAACTATTACGCTTTAGGAAAAACGGGGAGAAGCGTAGCAGTTTATAAAGAGGTATTTGCTGAATAATAGTCTGACGGCAAATGAGTACATAATTATAATTTCATAGGAGGACACTAGAAATGGATACTATTCAAAAAAACCCGTCACAAGAAAAACATAGTCATGATCACGATCACACACATAACCATAATCATGGGAAAATGCCGATTATTTTGTATTTTTCTGGTTTAGTATTAGCACTTATTGCGTTAGTTTTAAATAATGATTTAGAACTAGTGCAAAATAGTCTCTTTTTAATGGCTACGATCACAGCTGGTTATCACGTTGTTGTGCTTGAAGGAATCGGAGAAACGATTGAAAACACTAAAGCTCAAAAAAGATTTGCACCTAACTCCCATCTTTTAATGGGTTTAGCTGCGATTGGAGCTTCGTTGATCGGAAATTTCTGGGAAGGAACACTATTGATTCTTATTTTTTCTGGTGCTCATTTTCTAGAAGAGTATGCTGAAGGAAGAAGCAAAAGAGAAATTACAAAGTTACTTGAAATGAACCCGACAACTGCTAGGTTGATGATGCCTAATGGAGACACAAAAATTGTAGACGTCAGCACATTAAAAGTTGGAGACCGACTTCAAGTATTAAATGGGGATCAAATACCAATTGATGGAATTATTGTATCTGGTACTACTTCGATTGATGAATCTTCTATTAATGGCGAAAGTATCGCCAAGGAGAAAACAAAAGGCGATGGGGTTTTTGGAAGCACGATTAATGGAACAGGTTCTTTTACAATGGAAGTAACAAAAGAAAACAAGGATACAGTTTTTTCAAAAATCTTACAATTAGTAAACCAAAACCAAAACAACCAGACAAAAGCTGCTAGTATTATCCAAAAATTTGAGCCCAAATATGTGACATTTGTTTTAGTTGCTATAGTGTTAGTGGTTGTGCTATCTCCGTTCCTGTTTAATTGGACATGGTCTGAAAGTCTGTATAAAGGCTTAGTACTTTTAGTTGCAGCTTCACCTTGTGCTTTAGCTGCAGCTACTGTATCTGCAACTTTGTCTGCAACTTCTAATCTAGCTAAAAAAGGAGTGCTGTCAAAAGGAAGTTCCTATCTGTCTCAATTAGCTGGGATTGATGCAATTGCTTTTGATAAAACGGGGACGCTTACTAGCGGAAAACCCGTAGTAACAAATGCTTATTTTTCCGATGCTGTAAACCAAGAAAAGATGATCGATATCGTCGTAGCTCTTGAAAAAGAATCAAATCATCCTTTAGCAGACGCCATTTTAAATAAGTTCAAAGCTAAAAACAAATTAAACATCCAAGCAAATAACCAGCTCGGAAAAGGCTTGGAAGGAGAGTATGACGGACATACCTATCGTATAGGCAAGCCTACTTCGTTTGAGGGTGTCTCTGATGAATATACCCGTCTAAATACTGAATGGGCTACTGAAGGAAAGACGGTTGTATATGTAGCTGAAGATAATAAAGTTCTCGGCCTGATAGCTCTGATGGATGTGCCGAATAAACAGGCAAAAGCAACGATTGATTACTTTAAACAACAAGGGATACACACTACTTTAATTACAGGCGATTCGGAAATGACTGGAAAAGCTGTCGCCAAACAGTTAGGGATAGATGAAGTTATTGCTAATGTCATGCCGGAAGACAAATCTAGAATTATAGACGAGCAAAAAGAAAAATATGGTGTGACGGCCATGGTTGGAGATGGCGTGAACGATGCACCTGCTTTAGTCAACGCAGATGTCGGAATTGCGATGGGAGATGGTACAGATGTGGCCGTAGATGTCTCTGATCTAGTCTTGATGCAAAATGATTTATCTAAGTTGGTACAATCTCATAAAACTTCTTCAAAAATGAGCCGTATTATTTGGCAAAATATTATCTTTTCAATGGCGGTTGTTATCTTTTTAGTCGTAGCCAATTTCTTAGGATTATCAAATATTGCAATCAGTGTGATTATTCATGAAGGGAGTACGTTAGTCGTTATACTAAATGGGCTTCGGATGTTGGTATCTAAAAAGTAACTGAACTGTTCAAAAAATCAGATAAATTGTTTTTAGGCTAGGCACATAGATTTTTACTTTATATGAATAAAACGAATGATCTTTTCTTTGTTACTTTGCTAACGGATTAAAGATCATTTTGTGTTTTTTTTAGATACCCTATTCTCCGGAATACAGAGAAAATGTGACAACTCCTCGTGAAACTGCTAGAATATGTTTGGAATGAAATACTCCAGGTTGTGATTCTTGCTGAGTAGTATTATCCAAAAACAGATGAAAATAAAAGCGATAAATATTGAAGGAGCTGTGAAAATGTTAGATAAAACAATTCCATATGTTGAATTTTGGATGAAACGTCCAGCTGGTTTGCCCATAAGGGAAAAAAAACTGCCAGCAGAGTTTAAAATCACTACTTACCAACCAGAAGATGAAAAGGCCTGGGCTGAAATTGAGTGTTCAGTTTTAGAATTTGACGAAGTAAATGCTGCACATGCATATTTTGATAAAGCTTTTGCTCCTTACCCTGAAGAATTAAGAAAAAGAATGCTATTTATCGAAACAGAAAACGGCGAAAAAGTAGCTACTTGCAGTGCTTGGTGGAAAGAAGTCGCAGGAAAGAGCGTTCCGCTTCTTCATTGGTTAGCAGTCAAACCAGAATTTCAAGGGCACGGTTTGGCTACTATTCTAGTCAGCGAAGCGACCAAATTATTACAACAATACGGTGAGGACCAACCGATTTATCTACATACGCAAACCTGGAGTCATGCGGCGGTCGGTCTATACGAATCATTTGGCTACCAACTTGTGAAAGAAAATATAGATGGATCTATCAATCCGGATTATCTGCAAGCTATGAGTATTTTAGAAAGTCTAAAAAAATAAAGCCTTTAAAAATTAATCCTGATAGGGTGTCTACATAAAAGAGGCGAGAAAAATGCTGTTACGGAAAAACAAGCTAACGTTGCACTTCATAGGAATACAACGTTAAAAGAAGATGCAATGGAATAAACAACAACAAACGTTTGTTGTTGCTGTAAATGCGGACTTTCTTAAAGTATTGAGTCATTTTTTGTTTTTGAAAACTTCTTTGATAAACTTGTATTTCCTTGATTATATACGTTATACTTATGATGAAAATACGATTAGGAAAATGAAATGAGGTATTCAATTGTCTAAAATTACAGATCAATTCGAAATGATTTTAAAAGAGAAACAAATTCCTTTAGCAAAAAAAGTAATTGATAATGGCCAAACGTTATATAATGGTAAGTTTCAAATCACTAAACAGCAAGCTTTACCATTTGGGATCGTCTTTGATACAGGAGAAGGCATTATAGATTATCAAATCGTTTATCACCAATTAGCATTTGTATCAGATTTTAATAAAAAAGCTGCTGTTTTAGAAGGGCTCAATGAACTGAATGAGCTGCGTTCCGGTTATTACCGCGTGTGCATGGGCGGCGATGGAGAGATTTATATGCGATTGCTCAGCAGAACTTCCACTGATGTTCAGCCTCTCTATGAAATGCTGGTAACAGGATCTACCATAGCAAAAGCTGTTATTCCACATATTGAAGCAGTCATTAACCCGACTAAATCTGAATAAAGAAGACTAACTGTAAAAGGAGTGAGACTATGGGGCAATCCGGCAGCTTATTTCATGCCGAAATGGTGAACGAAGATGGTGTAAACGGAGTTGCATATGTTAAAAATGATGAATTGAAAGTAACAGTTTCAAGTCCAACTTCATCTGCTCCAGGAACAAACCCTGAAGAACTATTAGGTCTTTCTTTAAGTACTTGTCTAAACGCTACGATTCAATCCCTATTAAAAGCTAGAGGGAAAAAGAATCAGAGTCGTGTAGAAGTACAAGTTGATTTTATGCGAGAACCTTCAGGAATTGGCTTTTACTTTAATGTTCTTGCTTTAGCACAAGTGAAAGGTATGCCATTCGATGAAGCCGATAACCTTATAAAAGAAGCTGAAAAACGCTGCCCTGTCTCTAAATTACTGATTGGCAGCCAGACGGTAACGATCAAAACAATCGCTGATGATACTCTTTAAAGATCCAAATAAAGGGAGTAAGACAAAAAGCGTTTAGACCCGAATCTTCTACCTCGCATACCGTATCCCTAAGCAGCTAAAGCTGCAAGGACTAAGGCAACTGGAACGAATAAGCGCAGTATGGTCACACGACAACCGAGTATTTAATAGAATCACTTTAAGCTAGCGCCTAAGTGTATCAAATCTGTACGTAGCTAAAGCTACTACAGGCATGACAAAGTGGACGTTGGACCTGCTTTTTGGAACACGTTCTAGCATAAACATTCGGATATGCAAAACATACTAAGATTAGTAGGTAGAAACCCCGACGGGGGTTCCTGCCTGCTATTTTCTTTTTTTGGGATATAGTAGTGGTGAAAGGAAGCTCGACCGTAGCCTCCAGGACTTCGAGTCCGAATCAAAAACCGAGCTCCTTCACTGTCATTTCAGAATCAGTTTTAAGTATGTGGGACCGTGAGTCCGTGTAAAGGAAATGGGAATCGAAATGAATCAGTGAGGGTCTTTCAAACAAAAAGAAAGCGAGGAGAAAAACATGTTTGTAGTAGCGCTAGACGTTTCCATGAAGAAAAGCTACGCTGTAATCTATGAAAGCAACACTTGCTTATGGGAAGGCATCGTTGCACACACAAGAACAGGTTTTGACATCCTGTTGAATGAAATACAGAATCTGCCGCAGACTCCGGAAGTGGTTTTTGAAGCTACAGGCGTCTATTCACGACCGGTAGAATCCTTCTGTCAAAAGAACGATCTGCCCTATGCCCTGCTAAACCCGCTTCAGGCCAAGAAACAACTGGAAGAAGATACTTTGAGGAGCTGGAAGACCGACAAACAAGACGCCCACAAGTTGGCGCAAACCCATGCCGGGAAAAGACGGACATCGAAGGTGGTGCAGAAAGATGTCTACCAAGACCTGCGCGATTTATCCCGCTTCTATCAAGAGGTGGAGGAAGAAGTCAAACGAATGCGTATGCACTTGCACAACTGTCTCCAACTGGTATTCCCAGAGCTGGAACAGTTTTTCTCGAGCCGGATCAACTCTTACGCCTTGACGTTGATTAGTCTGTTCCCACACCCCGACCTCGTCTTGCGGTCCACACCGACTAAAATAAAAAACTTATTCCTTAAATCTACCCGGAAAAACATCTCTGAAAATCGGGCCCGCAAGAAGGCGGAAGAATTAATCAATTTGGCACAGGATGCTTATCCAGCTGTGACCGAAAATAGTGTCCATTGTCAAAAGACCATTTATTATGCGGAAAGACTTCAGGACCTACTCCTCCAAAAGGAAGCACTCCAAGACCAGATGATAGATATGGCGAGAGAACTGCCTGAACACGATTTATACATCACAATTCCAGGGATTGGTGAACTGTCCTCAGCCTTATTGATCGGGGAACTGGGCGACGTGCGGCGATTTGAAACGTCCAATCAGCTGAATGCCTTTGTGGGCATTGATATCCGCAGGTACCAATCTGGCAATTATACAGGCAAGGACCATATCAATAAACGTGGCAATCCGAAAGGGAGGAAAATTTTGTTTTTTAGCGTGCGCAATATGATACGCCAACAGAAATCTGCACCGAATCATATCGTAGATTATTATTATAAATTAAAAAAGCAACCCGTCCCCAAGAAGGACAAGGTTGCAGTCGTAGCCTGCATGAACAAACTACTGAAATGTATGCATTCCATGGTGAGGAACCATACCAAGTACGACTATGCGTACACGGCCTCTAAGAGCCAATCTATAACATTAATATAACATAACCCTCTTCAAAAAAATAGGAAAAGGGATGTTTATTTGTCATGTTCTTATTTTCTAAAATAGCTCCCAATATCTTCATTCTCCAAGGGAGAATGCAACGAAGTAAAAACGATCTGTATTTATTGATGATATTTCTCTTGACTAAACGTAGGAAAGAGGTTGGGACAAAAGCCCCAACCTCTTTATTGGTGTTTAACGATAATTAGTGAATTGTAGAGCGATTGGTAATTTAGCTTCACGTAAAATAGAAATGACTTTTTGTAAATCGTCTCTGTTTTTACCAGTCACACGTATTTGGTCTTCTTGTATCTGCGATTTGACTTTGACGCCAGATTGCTTGATTAGTTGTGTGATCGTTTTAGCGTGTTCTTTATTGATTCCATTCACCAAATCAGCAGCTTGGCGCACGTTTCCACCAAAGGCTTTTTCAACTTTTCCAAACTGAAGATTTTTAGATGAAACATTTCGTTTGATTAATTTTCCAGTTAAGATATCTTTTACTTGTTCTAATTTAAATTCGCTTTCTGAAAGAAACACCAATTGATCTTTTTCAAGGTTAATATCGCTTATCGTTCCTTTGAAATCAAAACGAGTAGCAATTTCTTTTTTTGTCATTTGAATAGCATTTTTTACTTCTTCCAGATCGGTTTCAGATACAATATCAAAACTTGCCTCTTTTGCCATATTTTCTCCTCCAATATCTATTGTTAACGTATAGTAAATTCAGTGTACCATAACTGACGAGTGGGCTAAAGAGAACGCTTTAAAAAAATATTTTTTATGCAAGCGAATTCTTCTTTCTTTATCCGTGAAATCTTGTTAATCTGTATAAGGAAATAAAGGAGGCCGGAAAAGTGAAAAAGTTAAAAACGCCTATTTTTTGGAAAGAACAATTAAAAAAAATAGTAATTGTCTTATTTGCATCGATTACAAATTCATTTGCTTTGAATAGCTTCTTGATCCCTTCAAATATTTATGCACCAGGTGTAAATGGGATCTCACAATTGCTGTCAAATCTAATAAATAATGGGTTACATATCAGTATAGATACGGGTGTGTTTATCTTATTGATCAACATACCAATTGCTTTATTAGGATGGTTTAAAATAGGAAAAGATTTTACGTTGTATAGTTTTTTAACTTCTGTAATGATTTCTTTTTTCACCATTGTTCTGCCCATCAGTCCGTTGACGACTGACCCTATTATGAATGCTATCTTCGGAGGCGTTATCGGAGGTGCTGGAATCGGCTTCGCTTTAAAATACGGGTTTTCAACCGGCGGGATAGATATTATTTCTATGGTTTTGGCTAAAACAACTGAAAGGTCAGTAGGCAGTTTGTTATTGACGATCAATGGTTTGATTGTGATTGCTGCTGGTTTTTTAAATGGCTGGCAATATGCCATGTATACGTTGTTGTCTATTTATGTCATGACACGTGTAGTGGATATGATTCATACAAGCCATCAAAAAGTAACCGCCATGATTGTGACAAATGATCCAGACGCTTTAGTGAAAGCTATTCACGCTAAGCTGATTCGCGGTATTACCATTATTCCTGCCAAAGGCGGTTATACAGGAATCGATCGTTCTATCTTAATGATTGTCATTAGCAATTATGAAATGTATGATTTAGAACAAGCCGTAAAAGAAGCAGATGCAGCAGCTTTCGTGAACTTTATGGGAACGAACAAAGTGTTGGGAGAATTTTTAAATTCAGACCAGCAAAAAGCCAGAAGACACCGTTCTTAAATAAATAGGAAAAGCCGCAAATCAACTGAAAAGTTGATTTGCGGCTTTTGGCTTAAGCAAGTCCGAGGTAGTTTTCAAGGTAAAGAGCCAATCCGTCTTCTTCGTTCGTTTTTTCAGTAATGTCATTGGCAATATCTTTTAAAGCCTTAATGCCGTTCTGCATCACGACTCCATGGCCGGCATATTGGATCATTTCGTAATCGTTGTCTTCATCTCCAAAAGCGACGATGTCTTGTTGCTTTATTCCATAAACGCTGGCGACACGCTCAACGCCAAGAGCTTTTTGAACTCCGGCTGAAACAATTTCTAAACAGGGAGTTTGGCCGCCCCATGTTCTAACTTCAACTAAATCGCCATAACGCTGAATAATTTTATTGATAATAAGTTCTTGGTTTTCTTGTGCAGTAAAGACACAAACCGAGGTAGGATCGCTTTTTAAATTAGCAGCTGATAATTTTTGAGTATCTTGCTGTCCATTTGGAAAAAAATCCGGATAAGGCAAGAAATCTTCATCGGCGTACACAGTATCGAGTAATTCAGCTGCAATCAATTGAATATCAAAATCTTTCTTTAAGTCGAGCATATCAATAGCAAGTTCACGACTGATTGTTTTATGGTATTGATCTGACCAACTTGTTTCATTCGGCAAGTGGCATAAAGCTCCATTAAAGTTAATCATCGGAGTATCCATTTTTAATTGCGAATAGTAATATTTACTGTTGCGGTAAGGCCGACCAGTGGCTATTGAAATGATGTGGCCTGCTTCTTTGGCCTTTTGAAAAACTCGTTGAGTTTTAGAAGTGATTTTTGATTGTTGATTTAAAGTAGTGCCATCTAAGTCAATGGCGATTAATTTTTTATTCATAGGTTCCTCCAATTATTTACTGTCCTTGTTTAATTTATGTTAAACTAAAAAGAATAAAACACTGTATTCTTACTGTACCATAAATAATAAAAAAATAAATGCTTAATAAAGTGAGGAAATTAAAATGATCTCAATCAAATCAACTGCCATAGCAGGTTTGCCCCTATTAGAAATTGCTCCTTCCGGTCAAGAAATGAACCAGCTGCCGACAGTGGTCTTTTACCATGGGTGGACCAGCTGCAAAGAAAGCAGCTTAGTCAATGGATATGAATTGGCAAAAAAAGGTTATAGAGCGTTGCTGCCAGATGCTTATCTGCATGGAGAACGAAAGAGTGAAGAGGGAGTAACAGGAAAAGAAACTGTATTTTGGGATGTTGTTACCAAAAGCTTAGAAGAATTGCCGGAACTTCGAGACCATTATGTTGAAGCGGGTCTTTCTGATCCAGAACGGTTTGGTGTAGCTGGTCTTTCAATGGGTGGAATAACAACGTGCGCCGCATTGACCCAATTTCCCTGGATCAAATCAGCTGTTGTATTAATGGGCAGCCCTGATCCGATTGCATTTTCTGAATGGTTGTTATCCTCCACATGGGTTGAAGGGATAGCAGCATCATCTGACGAGAAAGCGGCATATACAAAAGAACTGGCTGCTCTCGATCCTATTTCATTGGCAGAACACCCTGAATCTATTAATAAGCGCCCTGTACATTTTTGGCACGGTACCAAAGATGAGCTTGTACCGTATCAGATGACGTTTGATTTTTATCAGCACATCAAAGGCCAACCATATGCTAATAATGTTAGTTTGACGACTACCGTTGGGGCAGGCCACAAAGTACCTTATTTAATTTCTGTGGAAATGTCTGACTTCTTTTCTAAACATTTATAATTTTTTCACAAAATCATCTTGAACGTATTTACTTTTTGCATTAGAACCGGTAGACTAGCCGTATAAATACGAGGAGGAATACTGATGGAAAATGAAGCTAAACTGTGGGAGCCGGAAGCTGCATCTGAGATTTATGAACGGATCATGACTGCTTTAGAACAAGTGATTGATCCAGAGTTAGGAATCGATATCGTTAATTTAGGTCTTGTTTACCATGCTTATTTATATGAAACGGGATTGTGTGTAGTAGAAATGACGCTTACTACCATGGGATGTCCGCTTGTCGATGTGATCACAGATGACATTATCACAGCTATGAAAGATATTCCTGAAGTGACTGCCACAGAAGTTAAATTGGTTTGGTATCCTGTTTGGGACCCTTCAAAAATGAGCCGTTATGCTCGGATTGCTTTAGGCATCCGTTAATTGCATAGAATTTTAAGGACTGTTTTTCATTCATTTTATGAATAAGAAACAGTCTTTTAATTTACAAAGAAATAGGTCACTTGCTCTTTTAAGTGCTTAAGTAGAAGAGGAGACATTTTTAAGGCATCATAATTGACACACGTTTTCCTCCTCTTTATAGTAAGAGTTGGGATAGAGAAAAAAAGCTCACTGCATCTACTTTTTTTGATAGAATAACTGAACAGGCAGGTTTTCAAAGCGAGAACATTTGTTTGATTAATTCTGACCAAAGGAATATAATAAAGATAAAGAAGTGAACAAAAAGGAGGAGCAGAATTTGGATAGTGAAAAATTAACCACCACAATGCAGCAGGCGTTGGCTGAAGCTCAACAAATTGCGATAGTAAGACAACACCAAGAAATAGACATTGTGCATTTGTGGAAAGTATTTATGGCGCCAGATAGTTTTGCCCACAATTTTTATCAAACGGTTGGTCTGGATACAGCAGAATTTGAACATAAAATTGATGAAGAGTTAGATAAGTTACCTGTTATTGAAGGTAGTTCAGTCAATTACGGCCAAGCAATGAGTCAAAATTTATTCCGCTTATTGTCGGAAGCAGACAAATTGCGCGAATCCTTTCAAGATGACTATTTGGCTACAGAAATTGTCCTATTGGCTTTAATGAAATTAAAAAATTATGTTTTAACAACGTATCTTTTATCAAACGGGATAAACGAAATGCAACTTAAAACAGCCATTGAAGAAATGAGAGGCGGCGATCGTGTGACTTCGCAAAATCAAGAAGAAAGTTACCAAGCACTGGAAAAGTATGGGATTGATCTTGTTCAAGCGGTTAAAAGCGGCAAACAAGACCCGGTTATTGGGCGTGATGAAGAAATTCGCAACGTTATTCGGATTTTGTCGCGCAAAACGAAGAACAACCCCATTTTAATCGGTGAACCAGGTGTAGGGAAAACAGCCATTGTTGAAGGATTGGCTCAACGAATTGTCCGTAAAGACGTTCCTGAAAATTTAAAAGACAAAACGATTTTTTCATTAGATATGGGCGCTTTGATTGCAGGAGCGAAATTCCGCGGAGAATTTGAAGAGCGCTTAAAAGCAGTTTTAAAAGAAGTGAAAAAAAGTGACGGCAGGATCATTTTATTTATTGATGAAATTCATAATATCGTAGGAGCCGGAAAAACGGAAGGCAGTATGGATGCAGGAAACTTATTGAAACCTATGCTGGCTCGTGGAGAATTACATTGTATCGGGGCAACTACTTTAGATGAATACCGGTTATATATGGAAAAAGATAAGGCTTTAGAGCGTCGTTTTCAAAGAGTACAAGTTGATGAACCGACTGTTGAAGATACCATCAGTATTTTACGGGGATTAAAAGAACGCTTTGAAATTCACCATAGTGTTAACATCCATGATAATGCTTTAGTGGCAGCAGCAACTCTTTCTGATCGTTATATTACAGATCGGTACTTGCCAGATAAAGCGATTGATTTAGTAGATGAAGCTTGCGCGACAATTCGAGTTGAAATGAATTCAATGCCAACAGAATTGGACCAAGTAACGCGCCGATTAATGCAGTTGGAAATTGAAGAAGCAGCTTTGAAAAAAGAAAAAGATGAAGCTAGTAAGCGGAGATTAGAGAATCTGCGGGAAGAATTAGCTGATTTACGTGAAGAAGCTAATTTATTGAAAATGAAATGGGAGACTGAAAAAGAAGAAGTTTCCAAATTGCGTGACAAGCGAGCTGAAATCGAACAAACACGTCGTGAATTAGAAGATGCTGAAAGCAATTATGATTTGGAAAAAGCTGCTGTATTACGGCACGGAAAAATACCGGCTTTAGAAAAAGAATTAAAAGCATTAGAAGCAGAGAATTCGGAAGAAAAACAACAGACCCCTCGATTGGTTCAAGAGTCTGTTACTGAAAATGAAATTGCCTCAGTGGTAGGCCGGATGACCGGTATCCCAGTGACACGATTGGTTAAAGGCGAACGAGAAAAACTGTTGCACCTAGCAGATACCTTACACGAACGCGTTATCGGACAAGACGAGGCAGTAGACAGCGTAACAGATGCGGTTATTCGCGCACGGGCTGGCTTGCAAGATCCAAACCGGCCGCTGGGTTCATTCTTATTTTTAGGTCCGACTGGTGTAGGGAAAACGGAATTGGCTAAAGCGTTGGCTGAAAATCTATTTGATTCTCAAGAACGCATGGTTCGTATCGATATGAGCGAATATATGGAAAAACATTCTGTTTCTCGCTTGGTAGGAGCTCCTCCAGGTTATGTAGGTTACGAAGAAGGCGGACAACTAACTGAAGCGATCCGTCGTAATCCCTACAGTATTGTGTTGCTGGATGAGATTGAAAAAGCTCATCCGGATGTTTTTAATATTTTGTTACAAGTGTTAGATGACGGACGTTTGACTGATGGAAAAGGACGAATAGTAGATTTTAAAAATACTGTTCTCATTATGACCAGTAATTTAGGTTCATCTCTATTATTAGAAGGAACGGATCAAACCGGCCATATTGAAGAATCGGTTAAAGAACAAGTCATGTCCTTACTCACTACTCATTTTAAACCAGAATTTTTAAACCGTATTGACGATACCGTCTTGTTTGCTCCGCTTAGTCTTGAAGTTGTGAAAAAGATTATCTTAAAATTAACACATGATTTGGCTGAGCGATTAGCAGATCAAGAAATTGAGCTGACTATTTCAGAAGAAGCCCAAACTTGGATAGCACAAAACGCATATGATCCAATGTATGGTGCTCGGCCATTAAAACGTTATTTAACTAAAGCTATTGAAACACCACTTGCAAGAGAAATCATTGCTGGAAAAATATTGCCAAACACAAAAGTTACCATTGCCTTGAAACAAGAAGAGCTGGCCTTTGATTACCAGCCGATAGAAGAATAAAAAAATAAAAAGCCTTCTTATAATTCAGATAAGAAGGCTTTTTATTTTTTATTCATTTGTAGTATTTGCGTGGACAGTTTTTGGAAGAACTTGTCCGATCAACAGAACAACAACTGCTGAAATCAGCCCAATAAGGGTAGCAGTCATAAAGTCATAGGTACTACCTGTTAATGAACTGCCAATGTAATTAATGGCTTGTCCTATACAAAAACCCCAAAACAAAGTTACAAAATATTTCATTAGTTCAACACCTCTCCTCGTACAAGTTAATTTTATCACGTTTAATCAGATTGTAAAGCAAGAACGTTGAACTACTCCCACTTACGCAGTCGCTTAGAAGTGGGAGATTCTTGGGAACAAAGTAGACTTAACAGCGGATGTCTTTACTGTCAGAGGTTGCTTTTATGGACCAAGCTATCCCCGCAGTACCTGCGGTTTTGTTTTTTATACAAGTTGTAAGGATCTCAATCCCTCTTGCAGAATAGTGATACTCGCATTGATATCTCGGTCATGAAGTATCCCACATTCCGGGCAGATCCATGCTCGTATGTTCAAGGGTTTCTTTCCGTCCCGATGGCCACATGCGGAACAGATCTGACTGGAAGGGAACCACCGACTGACTTTAATGACTTTCTTTCCATACCAATCTGCTTTGTAGGTCAATTTTTGTACAAAAGCCGACCACGACACATCGGAAATACTTTTGGCGAGTTTATGGTTCCTTTTCATGCCTTGCACATTCAGGTCTTCGATACAGATGATATCGTGGTTTTTGATGATCTCTGTACTGAGCTTGTTTAAGAAGTCTTCTCGTTGATTGGCAACTTTCTCATGGAGTTTTGCTGTTTTTTGTTTCTGTTTCTGATAGTTTTTGGCTTCCCACAACTCTTTCCCGTCTTTTTTCGCTTGTTCGTATTTTCGGGAGAGTTTCCGTTGTTCCCGCTTCAATTTCTTATCCATCTGAGCAGTAAACCGTTGGTTGTCTCTCTTTTTTCCGGTGGACAAAATGGCAAAATCTGTTATTCCCAGATCAATGCCTACGGCAGAACCCGTCTTGTGAAAGGGATGAATGTCCACTTCGCACAAAAGCGAGACAAAACACTTTCCAGAAGGATTTTTCCGAATAGCAGCTCTCACTATTCTGCCAGCAACTTCTCTGCTTTTCGCAAAACGAATCCATCCTATCTTAGGGAGTTTCAATTGGTTTCCTGAAATAGCGATGTTTCCATTCGTTTGTTTAGTGGTATAAGATTGGACAAGGTTCTTTTTACTTTTGAATCGCGGGTACTTGGTTTGTTTCTTGAAGAAACGCTCGAAGCCATCCGCCAGATGTTCAAGAGAAGACTGAAGCGCAATACTGTCAACTTCTTTCAACCAAAGAGTTTCAGTTTCTTTTTTGAGCCGTGTGAGGAGGGAGGAACACGTACTGTACGATAATCCTTTGCCTGTTTCTTGGTAGGTTTCAGTCCACTGGTGTAAGAAATGATTGAAGACAAAACGAGCACAACCGATCGTCTGGTTGATGGACTGTTGTTGTTTCTTGTTTGGGTAAATCCGGTAGCGATAAGTTTTGTACTTGAACATCTGTTCCCCCTCCTTGTGCTGTTAGTATACTCTAAAAAGAGTCCCGCTTCAATAGTAACGCTTACATTTTCGGGTTTATTTTTTATGCCTGAATGGGAACAAAAAACGATACAACTTGTTGAACAACGTTCAAACGACATTCATCTCCCCCTTAGAGAAGAGGGAGTCTTCTGTCAGGAATTGATAAAAAGAGGACTGAAACAGTTTGCGAATTACTAAGGGATAAGGTTATAATAAAAGAGATGGAATCAGAATGGAGTGACCAAAATGTCTTTTGTACATTTGCAAGTCATTAGTGCCTACAGTTTATTAAAAAGCACAATATCAATTGAACAACTAGTAATAACAGCTAAAGAACGCGGTTATACGGCCATAGCATTGACCGATCATAATGTTATGTACGGTGCTGTAGATTTTTATAAAGCGTGTAAAAAACACGGCATCAAACCAATCATTGGAATGGTTTTAGCGTTTGAAGGGGCAATAGATAAGCAGCAGGATTATTCGCTTGTGTTACTGGCTAAGAATAAAGCAGGATATAAGAATCTAATGAGACTATCTAGTGAAAAAATGCTGGAGAAAACGAACAAATTAAACATTGAACAGATAAAAAAATACAGCAAAGACCTAATAGCTGTCACACCAGGAATGGATGGCGAAGTGGAATCACTTCTGTTAAAAGAAGAAATGGATCAAGCTCAAGCAGCAGCAGCAGCTTACCGATCTGTTTTTGAAAAAGAACATTTTTTCTTTGGCATACAATTGCAGCCAGAGTTAGTACCTATTCAAGAAAACGTGATAAGTTTAGCTAAACAACTGCAAATCCCAACTGCGGCTTTAGGAGATATCCGCTATTTAGATCCAGCAGACGATTTTAGCACCAAGGTCTTAAGAGCAATTGATTCTGGTGAAAATATTTCGTTAACCTCATCTCCAACTATGGAAGGGCCTTACAGCTTACCTAACAGCGAACAAGTAGCAGCTCAATTTAAAGCAGCTGGTTTGCAGAAAGCTGTTGAACAGACTGTGGAAATCGCAGAAATGACACATATCGATATTGAATTGCACCAGCAGCTCTTGCCTAAGTACCCATTACCCGCTCAAACGGACACAAAACGGTACTTAGAAGAACGTTGCTTTGAAGGTTTGGAGCAAAGAAAACCCAACTCTGCTCAAGAATACCAGGACCGGCTTAACTATGAATTAAGCATTATTCATAAAATGGGGTTTGAAGATTATTTTCTGATTGTCTGGGACTTAATGGCCTATGCTCACCAAATAAACATTGTCACAGGTGCCGGCAGAGGATCTGCAGCCGGTTCTTTAGTCGCCTATGTTTTGGGTATCACAGACGTAGACCCAATAGAGTATGACTTGTTATTTGAGCGGTTTTTAAATGAAGAGCGCTATACGATGCCGGACATAGACTTGGATTTTCCAGATAACCGGCGTGAAGAAATGCTGCAATATGTAAAAACAAAATACGGCCAAGAACACGTCGCCCAAATTGCTACTTTTGGAACATTAGCAGCAAAAATGGCTTTGCGTGATGTGGCTCGTGTATTTGAACTGAGCCAAGCCGAAGCCGGTACTTGGTCGAATGCGATTCCAAAAATAGCCGGTATCACATTGCAATCGGCTTACCAACAATCGAAAGAATTAAGAGAATTAGTACAAAAGAGTGAAAAAAACCAACTGCTGTTTGAAACTGCAAAAAAAATTGAAGGATTACCCAGACATGTTTCTACTCATGCAGCTGGAGTCGTGATCAGCGACCAGCCTTTAAGTCAGTATCTTCCATTGCAACAAGGCAGCGGATCTATTTATTTAACGCAATATGCAATGGGGAACGTAGAAGAAATCGGGTTATTAAAAATCGATTTTTTAGGGTTGAAAAACTTATCGATCATTGACCATACACTAAAGCTCATCAAACGTGAAAAAAAAATAGAACTCGATTTGCTGTCTATCCCTATGGATGATCCAGCAACATTGGAAATTTTCTCAAAAGCAGAGACTATCGGGATATTTCAATTTGAGTCGGCAGGCATAAAAAATGTGCTGCGTAAGTTAGGTCCTACTTCAATAGAAGATGTTGCAGCCGTCAATGCCTTGTATCGGCCCGGTCCGATGGAACAAATTGATTTGTTTATCCAGCGGAAAAAAGGAGAAGTTCCGATTCTCTACCCAGATGAAAGTTTAAAAGGTATCTTAGGAGTCACGTATGGAGTAATGGTTTATCAAGAACAAGTCATGCAAGTCGCTTCTAAAATGGGAGGATATACTTTAGGACAAGCCGATATTTTACGCCGAGCGATTGGGAAAAAACAAAAGGATGTTATTGATAAAGAACGGGTCCATTTTATTAATGGAGCAAAAGAGCTCGGTTACCAAGAAGACACAGCTGCACAGGTTTATGATTATATTGAACATTTTGCAAATTATGGTTTTAATCGGTCACATGCAGTAGCGTATGCGTTTATTGCTTATCAAATGGCTTATTTAAAAGCTCATTATCCTGAACCCTTTTTTGTTGCCTTGTTAAATTCAGTTTCAAATAATCCGGCTAAATTAAAAGAACTTGTATTGGAGATTAAAAAGCGTAAAATCAGTTTTTCTCCTCCTGATATTAATAAAAGTTTTTTTGCTTTTTCATTGAACGGAAATCAAATTCAATTTGGTCTGGGAACCATTAAGGGAATAAGAAGAGAAATGATTATGGAAATTATCCAGATACGAAAAGAATCGGGAAAATTTCGTGATTTAGTTGATTTTCTTCGTCGTCTAGAAACGAAATGGCTGAAAACAGATCATATTAAACCGTTGATTTATGCTGGTGCATTTGATTCCTTAGGCTTTTCAAGAGGAACATTGATTGCTTCATTGGAAGGAATTCTATCGAGCCTTAAATTAAGCGGAAATAATATTGGCTTATTTGATATTCTAAAACCTAAATATGAGATGGCTGAAGACTTAAGTTTGGAAGAAAAGCTGGAAACGGAAGAATTTTACTTAGGAATGTATTTATCAGGGCATCCTACTGAGCAATATGAAGCAATCAGTTCGGTAAAAGAGACGGTGTTCATTCAAGATTTACACGTTGGTGAATATGGAAAAATAATTGGTCTCGTGAAATCTGTCCGGCGTATTCGAACTAAAAAAGGAGAACCGATGGCCTTTGTAACCCTAAATGATTCTTCTGGAGATTGCTCCTTGACACTTTTCCCGGTCAAGTATCGGCAATATAGTCGTTTACTTGAAAAAGGAGAAATTCTTTACGTAGAAGGGAAAGTAGAAAACAATCGCGATCAAATGAAACAGGTGTTAGTGGACCAAATGGAGGATGTAAAAGTCTTGCATCAAACGCTTAATTCTGATAAATGTTTTATTCGCATACCCGCTGACAAAAGTGATGCTCAAACCTTGCAAGAACTGAAAGAGGTCTTAAAAACGTATGTGGGAAACATTCCGGTTATTTTATTTTACGCATCTACTAATAAAAAAATGGTTTTGAACCAAAGTGAATGGGTCGATGGAACAGAGAAATTACAAAAGGCTTTAGAAGAAATCATCGGTTCAGGAAATATAGTATTTCAAAAAAAAGAATAAAAACAATTTTTTAGAGGTTTTTATCATTTTACTAGGACAATTCCAACTAAAAATGGTAAAATCATTTTGTGGGCTTAATAATTGAATGAGTTTTTTATGGATTTATTCAATAAACACTGGAAAACATGTAAAAATTTTTTTCAAGGTTTATCTTGAAAATCATTTTTATACTAAATACACTGATGAGGTGGGTTATTAATATGAAACGTATCGCTGTTTTAACAAGTGGAGGGGACGCTCCTGGAATGAACGCCGCTGTCCGCGCAGTTGTCCGTAAAGGTCTCTATGAAGGGATGGAAGTTTACGGAATTAATTATGGGTATGCTGGTTTAGTAGCAGGAGACATTCGTAAGTTAACACGAAGAGATGTAGGGGATAAGATTTCACATGGAGGTACATTCCTTTACTCAGCTCGTTACCCAGAATTTGCAACAGAAGAAGGACAATTAAAAGGAATCGAGCAATTAGAAAAATTTGGAATTGAAGGCCTAGTCGTTATTGGCGGAGATGGTTCATACCGCGGCGGATTGGCTCTAACCAAACATGGATTTCCAGCTATCGGATTGCCGGGAACTATTGACAACGATATTCCAGGAACTGACTTTTGTATCGGTTTTGATACAGCCATTAATACAGTTTTAGATTCTGTTGATAAAATTAGAGATACTGCAACAAGTCACGTTCGTACTTTTATTATTGAAGTAATGGGACGTAATGCAGGAGATATCGCTTTGTGGGCAGGTGTTGCTGGCGGAGCAGAGCAAATTATTATTCCAGAAAAAGAATTTAATATGGAAGAAGTCGCTAATACCATCCAAAAAGGCCGTGAACGTGGTAAAAAACACAGTATCATTATACTGGCTGAAGGTGTAATGAAGGGCAATGATTTTGCTGACAGATTAGCAGAATACGGTGACCATCATGCTCGTGTAACTGTTTTAGGACATGTTCAACGTGGAGGTTCTCCAACTGCACGCGACCGTGTTCTTGCAAGTATCTTTGGTGCTAAAGCTGTTGATTTATTGAAAGAAGGCAAAGGCGGCTTAGTATTGGGTATGATCGGCAATGATATTGTTGAGAATAAGTTTGAAGATATTCTACAAGGTCAAAAACATATGCCTGATGTTTCTCTTTATAAATTGAACCAAGAAATTTCTTATTAATAAATGTAGATAATATCTAAAAAAACGATTATTGGGAGAGATTACAGAATGAAAAAGACAAAAATAGTATGTACGATTGGACCAGCTAGTGAATCCGTTGAATTTTTAGTAGAAATGATTGAAGCTGGAATGAACGTTGCACGGTTAAATTTTTCACATGGCGATTTCGAAGAACATGGTGCGCGTATTAAAAATATTCGCGAAGCTTCTAATATTACCGGAAAAATGGTAGCTATTTTATTAGATACTAAAGGACCGGAAATTCGGACACATAACATGAAAGACGGCCGTGTAGAATTCGCTACTGGTGATGTTGTTCGTATAGCGATGAACGAAGTTGAAGGAACAAAAGAAAAATTCTCCATTACGTATGCTGATTTAATCAACGATGTACATCCTGGTTCTCATGTCCTTTTGGATGATGGTTTGATCGACTTAGAAATTACGGATATTGATCATGACAACAATGAATTAGTATCTGTAGTTAAAAATGCTGGAGTATTAAAAAATAAAAAAGGAGTTAACGTCCCAGGGGTATCCGTTAACTTGCCAGGAATCACTGACAAAGATGCTGCTGACATTCGTTTTGGTCTGAAAAATGATATTGATTATATTGCAGCAAGTTTCGTACGTCGTGCTAGTGACGTATTAGAAATCACTGAAATTCTTGAAGAAGAAGATATGACACATGTTCAAATCATTCCTAAGATTGAAAACCAAGAAGGCGTTGATAACATTGACGAAATCTTAAAAGTTTCAGATGGTTTAATGGTTGCACGTGGAGACCTAGGAGTTGAAATTCCTACAGAAGAAGTTCCTATCGTTCAAAAAGCGCTTATCCAAAAATGTAACCAAGTAGGTAAACCTGTTATTACAGCTACACAAATGTTAGACTCAATGCAAGAAAACCCGCGTCCGACTCGTGCAGAAGCAAATGACGTTGCAAATGCTATCTTTGACGGCAGTGATGCAGTTATGCTTTCAGGTGAAACAGCTGCAGGTAAATATCCAATTGAAGCTGTTCAAACTATGTCACGCATTGCAGTTCGAACAGAAGAAGCATTGGTCAATCAAGATGCATTTGCTTTGAAAGCATATAGCCAAACAGACATGACTGAAGCGATTGGACAATCAGTTGGCCACACAGCACGTAATTTGGATATCCATACTATCGTTGCAGCTACAGAATCTGGCCATACAGCTCGAATGATTTCTAAATACCGTCCGAAATCTAGCATTGTAGCAGTGACATTCTCTGAACGTCAAATGCGCGGATTAGCTCTTTCATGGGGCGTTTACCCAACAGTTTCTAAAAAACCATCGTCTACTGATGATATGTTTAATTTAGCAACGACTATCGCTCAAGAAGGCGGCTTTGCTAAAGAAGGAGACTTGATTATCATTACAGCTGGTGTGCCGGTTGGAGAACGTGGTACAACTAACTTAATGAAGATCCAATTAATTGGTTCTAAATTAGTAAACGGCCAAGGTGTGGGTTCTGAAGCAGTTATTGGTAAAGCAGTTGTTGTATCTTCTGCCGAAGAAGCTAATGTAAAAGCTGTTGAAGGTGGAATATTAGTAGTGAAAACAACAGACAAAGAATACTTGCCAGCTATTGAAAAATCTGCAGCGATTGTTGTAGAAAATGGCGGTTTAACAAGCCATGCAGCTGTTATTGGAATTGCTATGGGAATCCCAGTGATCGTAGGAGCAGAAGACGCTACTAAACTTATTCTATCAGATGAATTGATTACAGTTGATTCTCGTCGTGGAATTGTCTATCGTGGAGCGACAACAGCTATCTAATGTAAAAATAAAAAACTTTAAAGAAAGGGCTCGTAAAAAGATGAATACGACATCTTTTTATGAGCTTTTTTAATTCCTTTTCTAGATGACATAATAAAATTATGGTAAACTAGTTAGGGACGTAAGTTAAATGAAGAACTTTTATTCATTTAGCGAGTGGATTAGAAAAAAAAGAGTAAAAAAACGTTTGACCAATATGGAGGAAAAATAAATGAACAAATCTTTAGGAAATGTTATCACAGGACTTGTGACTGATATAAATGAAAAAGCTTATTTTATTCAAAAAGACGGCGTAACTTATAAACTGCCGAAAACTGAAACAATGGATTACCAATTAGGAGACACAGTTGAAGGTTTTGCTTATGTAGCGATGAACAAAGATACCATGCTCACTCAAGAGATACCAGCCGTACGAGTTGGCGAATTTGGCTGGGCTACAGTGAGTGAAACACGTAAAGATTTAGGCGTTTTTATGGATATTGGATTGCCGGATAAAGAAGTAGTTGTTTCGTTGGATGAACTGCCGACACTTAAACACCTTTGGCCAAAAAAAGGGGATCGTTTATTGATCACTATTCAAGTCGATGAAAAAGATCGCATGTGGGGAAAACAAGCACCTGAATCTGTTTTCGAATCTTTATCTCAAAAAGGAGATGAAGGATTAAACAATAAGAACATTACAGGTACTGCTTATCGCTTGAAATTAGTTGGAACCTATATCCTTACCTCAGACAATTATTTAGGGTTTGTCCATCCATCTGAAAGAAAAGATGAACCGCGTTTGGGGGAAGTTGTTTCAGGTCGTGTAATCGGAGTCAGAAGCGACGGAATCTTGAATGTTTCACTCATGCCGCGTGCTCATGAAGCAATCAGTGATGATGCAGGAATGTTGTTGGCTATTTTGGAACGTACACCTACTGGAAGTTTCCCTTATACAGATAAAAGCGATGCAAATGAAATTAGAGAACGTTTCGGCATTAGCAAGGCTCAATTTAAACGTGCTTTAGGGAATCTGATGAAACAAAGAAAAATTGTTCAACAAGATGGCGAAACAAGATTAGTTGAAGCAACGAATGAAGACCAAAAATAAGAACCAGCTAAGGTAAAATTGAATAAAAAATAAAAAGGGCAAACGTTTTTGCTCTTTTTTATACGACTGGAAGGTATACATTTCTTTTGAGATAGGACGAACTTGTCTCGCTCATCTGAAATAAAAAATTGGTTGAAAGGAAAATTTAAAATGGAAGAAGAGTTAGCAGAATATATTCGTTTTTTGACAATTGAACGCGGTTTATCCAAAAACACAACGCAAAGTTATCAACGTGACTTAAAGCAATATACCTGCTTTTTAAAAGAACAAAAGTTGGATCAATGGAATGATATAGACCGATATACCGTATTAGCCTTTTTACAACAAATGAAAGAAGAAGAAAAATCAGCGGGTACTATTATTAGGATGGTTTCAACTCTTAGACAATTCCATCAATTTTTAAAGCAAGAAAAAAAGTCTTCGGTGGATCCAATGCTGCACATTGATACGCCTAAAAAAGCACAGACATTGCCGAAAATCTTATCGATGAAGGAAGTAGAACGGCTGATTGAAACCCCAAATACGAGTGAAACGTTAGGGATTAGAGACAGAGCGATCCTTGAAACCATGTATGCAACAGGCTTACGTGTTTCAGAATTGACCGAGTTGAAATTAGATGATTTGCATCTTTCGCTTGGTTTGATCCAAACTATTGGAAAAGGCGATAAAGAACGCATTATACCATTAGGAGATTTAGCCATTAAATGGATTGAAACTTATTTGCAGCATAGTCGAAACCGACTAGAACGACCTAATAATCGTTCGTCATATGTCTTTTTAAATCACCATGGACAAAAATTGACTAGACAAGGAATATGGAAAAATCTAAAAGCTATGGTTCAAAAAGCAGGCATTGAAAAAGAAGTGACTCCACATACTTTACGTCATTCTTTTGCCACGCATTTATTAGAAAATGGAGCAGATTTACGGACAGTTCAAGAATTGTTGGGACATTCTGATATATCAACTACACAAATCTATACGCATATCACAACGCACCGGATGTCATCTGTTTATAAAACATACCATCCACGTGCTTGAAGCACTCAGTTTAGACGAACGATGTGTAGCGGCAAACTTGAAAAGAAACAAGTTCTTTTAGTTTTCTCTCGCATTCTTCAAGTTTATTGATTATAATAAAAGGCGTAGATATTCAAGAATAAGGGGGATAAACATCGTGTCTTATAAAAGAATACATTTAATCGTCATGGACTCTGTCGGAATAGGTGAAGCTCCTGATGCTGAAAAATTTAATGATGTGGGCAGCGACACATTAGGTCATATCGCTCAAGAAGTAGGATTAACTATTCCGCATCTAGAAGAATTAGGACTAGGAAACATTCGTCCGCTAAAAGGAGTCCGCAGTGTAACAGACAGTGTCGGATACTATACGAAGTTGGAAGAAGTATCGGTTGGTAAAGATACCATGACAGGACATTGGGAAATCATGGGTTTAAATATCCAAACACCATTCCGCGTTTTCCCTAATGGATTTCCAGAAGAATTATTGCAAAAAATCGAGGACTTTTCAGGGCGTAAAATCGTAGCGAACAAACCTGCCAGCGGAACGGCAATCATTGACGAATACGGTGAACACCAAATGAAGACAGGAGATCTGATTATTTATACTTCTGCTGACCCTGTTTTACAGATTGCAGCACACGAAGAAATTATTCCATTAGAAGAACTATATAAAATTTGTCAGTATGTTCGGGATATAACGAAAGAAGACCCCTATATGATTGGACGTATCATTGCTCGCCCGTTTGTAGGAGAACCAGGAAACTTTAAGCGAACAAGCGGACGTCATGATTATGCATTAAATCCATTTGGAAAAACAGTGTTAAACTATTTGAGTGAAGCAGGAAAAGATGTTATTGCTATTGGTAAAATCAATGATATCTATAACGGCGAAGGAGTAACAGAAGCTGTTAGAACGACGAGTAATATGGATGGAGTCGACCAATTGTTGAAAGTGATGACCCAAGATTTTGAAGGGTTAAGTTTCTTAAACTTAGTTGATTTCGATGCTTTATTCGGCCATCGCCGTGATGTAGCAGGATATGGTAAAGCCATTGAAGAATTTGATATGCGGTTGGAAGAAATTGTCGGACAGTTAAGAGAAGACGATTTATTGCTGATTACTGCAGATCACGGAAATGACCCAATCGCTCCGGGGACGGACCATACTCGAGAATATGTTCCGCTATTGGCTTACTCTCCATCAATGAAAGAACGGGGAGAATTACCTCAAGGACATTTTGCTGACATTGGCACAACGATTGCTGATAATTTTGGCGTGGAGAGCACCGGATTCGGCGAAAGCTTTTTAAAGCATTTAGTGTAAGAGAGAATAGGAAAAAAGGAGTGTCATCATGACAGCAACTTTACGAGAAAAAATTCAACAAGCAGCTTTATTTATTAAAGAACAAGGGATTCAAACACTTGAATTTGGTTTGATTCTTGGCTCAGGTTTAGGCGAATTAGCCGATGAGATTGAGAATCCCATTATCATTTCATATGGAGATATTCCGCATTTTCCTGTATCGACTGTTACCGGACATGCCGGACAATTGGTTTATGGCAAATTAAGCGGTAAATATGTTTTAGCGATGCAAGGCCGATTCCATTATTATGAAGGGTATTCTTTACAAGAAGTTACTTTTCCAATCAGAGTAATGAAAGAGTTAGGAGTACATTCACTGATCGTCACTAATGCGGCAGGCGGTATCAATACACAATTTACTCAGGGAGAATTGATGATGATCACCGATCAAATCAATTATACAGGTGCAAATCCTCTAATGGGCCCTAACGATGAGTCGTTAGGGGTACGTTTCACGGACATGAGCGAACCTTATGACAAAGCTTATCAAGAAACTGCTAGAGAGGTCGCTGCAAAAATGGCGTTAGATTTAAAAGAAGGCGTTTATATCGGTTTTTCTGGTCCTACTTATGAAACACCAGCAGAAATAAAAATGGCTCGGTTGTTAGGAGCAGATGCAGTCGGCATGTCGACTGTTCCTGAAGTAATCGTTGCTAAACACGCTGGCTTACGAGTATTAGGCGTTTCATGTATTACCAACTTGGCAGCAGGTATGCAAGCTTCTCTTAATCATGAAGAAGTCGTTGAGACAACGGAACGTGTGAAAGTAACATTTAAATTATTTATCAAAAACATATTAGCAGCTTTGTAACCCGTGTTCTATTAACTAAATTTGCTTTTCGATTCGGTTTTATATTGAAAAGGTCAAAAGGAGCCCTCTTTTTAGGAAGCAGGGTTCTTTTTGTTGCGTTGAGAAAAAATAAATTTTGTGTTAAAGTAGGAAGAGCAAAATTCCGGGAAAAGTTGAAATGAGGACAATAAATGGATGGAAATTTATTAACAGGCACAATGAAAATAAACGAAAAAAATCACTTGGAGATTGGCGGCGTCGATTGTGTTGATTTGGCTGAAAAGTATGGCACGCCAGTCTACATTTATGATACAGCCTATATTAAAACGAAGACGCGTGCATTCAAAGCAGCTTTTGCTAAAAGAAAAGTAGCTGCCCAAGTGGCATATGCAAGTAAAGCTTTTTCCTGCTTAGCTATTTATCAATTGATGGCACAAGAAAAGATGTCTCTTGATGTAGTATCAGGAGGAGAGCTTTATACGGCCATTCAAGCAGATTATCCTAGTGAAAAAATCCATTTCCATGGCAATAATAAATCAGATGATGAACTTATTGCAGGTTTGGATTATCATGTCGGCTGTTTTGTAGTTGATAATTTTCATGAATTGTATAGGTTAGATGAATTGACTGCTGAACGTAAACAGAAAACGAACATACTGATCCGAGTGACACCTGGTGTAGAAGCACATACACATGACTATATTTCTACAGGGCAAAATGATTCGAAATTTGGTTTTGATCTAGAAAATGGACAAGCAGAAGCGGCAGTTAAACAAGCCATAAATATGCCGTTTATTGAGGTAATTGGATTACACAGTCATATTGGTTCTCAGATTTTTGAGACACAAGGGTTTAATCTAGCTATTGATAAAGTTTTAACGCAAGCAGCAAAATGGAAAAGCGCATTAAACTTTGACTTAAAAGTATTGAATGTAGGCGGTGGTTTCGGGATCCGTTATACGAGTGAAGATAAACCTTTGCCGATTGACACATACATTCATACAATTATTGATGAAGTTGAAATGTTGACAGAAAACTTGAATTTGGATATGCCGGAAATCTGGATCGAGCCTGGCAGAAGTTTAGTCGGCGATGCTGGAATCACGTTGTATCAAACCGGTTCGCAAAAGTCCATTCCTGATGTACGCAATTATTTAGCGATTGATGGAGGAATGTCAGATAATATCCGACCTGCATTGTACAATGCTAAATATACCGGCGTATTCGCTAATCGTGTGAATGATCAAATTGATGAGTTGTATTCAATTGCTGGAAAATGCTGTGAATCTGGAGATATGCTGATTTGGAATCTGCCTTTGCCTAAAGTCCAGTCTAAAGATATTTTAGCTGTTTTCAGCACAGGTGCATATGGATACGCAATGGCCAGTAACTACAATCGAATTCCTAGACCGCCTGTTGTGTTTGTTGAAGATGGATCAGAATTCTTAGCAATTGAAAGAGAAAGCTATAGAGATTTAATGAGATTAGAACGTTCGCTAATTTAAAGCATTTCTTCACGTCTTGCTTTTTGAACCTCGAAGATCTCTAGGAGGATGGAAATGTTAATCGAATACAAAAATGACTATGAAAAGATTACTATGGGACTACTTTCTTTTATACCTGACTTGAAAGATGTCTCGCGTTTACAGTCTGAATTGGAATGGTATCAGCAAGAAGAAAATCGCAAACTTTATCTATGGCGCGGAGAAGAAACGCAAGATATTATTGCAGTTGCCGGTGTAGAAATGGGCGAAGAATTGATTTTGTTGCGACACATCTCTATCAATCCGTCATTTCGCAATGAAGGCCTCAGCTACAAAATCTTTGAAGCATTGGATGAAAGTTTTCCTCAAAAAAAGGTGATCGGAACATTGGAAACAAGTCCGTTAATTGTTAAATGGGAGCACGAAAAAGCTAAAAAACAAAACCAGACTGAATCCAATGAACGAGTAGAAAATGCGGAACACCCAAAGAAAGAAGACTGAGCGATGTCGGAGATAAATGTAAAAATTGACGCTTTTGAAGGACCGCTTGATTTACTGCTTCATTTGATTCAGCATTTAGAGATCGATATTTATGATATTCCTATAGCTGAAGTCACTTCTCAATATTTAACGTATATTCAAACGATGAAAGTGTTGGAGCTGGATATTGCAGGCGATTATTTAGTTATGGCTGCAACCTTGATGGCAATAAAAAGTAAACTGCTTTTGCCGAAACAAGAACTAGTTTTAGATACGGAGCTTGAATTGATTGAAGAAGGAGAAGATCCTCGAGACGCCTTAGTTGAACAGTTATTGGAATACCAAAAGTATAAAAAAGCTGCTGCGGTCTTAAAGACAAAAGAAGAAGAACGCAGTCAGTATTATACAAAAGAACCGCAAAATTTAGACCAATTACAAAAGAATGTTCCACTTGAACCATTGAAAATCAGTACATTGGATTTAGTAGTAGCTTTTCAAAAATTAGTGACAAAGCGGCTGAATAAAGCACCTCTCCAAACTAAAGTCATGGCTGAAGAGGTGACGATCAGTGAAAAAATGGCGTTTATTTTAACTAGTGTGTCTTCATCTTCAAGCAAAACAGGAATACGATTTACCGATCTTTTTACAGAACCAACAAAGAAAGATATGGTAACAACTTTCATGGCATTGCTTGAACTAATCAAAGAACAAACCGTTTCATTTCAGCAAGCAGAAAAATACGGAGAAATCTTGATATATGCAGCAAAAGAACAAGGAGTGTGAGAGGATGAATGAAACAGCAGCTATTGAAGCCTTGCTTTTTGTTGCAGGAGATGAAGGATTATCTTTAGCAGAGATTGCTTCGATTCTATCTTGTTCGACACAAGAAGCCTATCAACTCTTAATGCAACTGCAAAAAGAATGCGATACCTCGCTGACACGAGGCTTAATGTTGTTAGAAGTTGGGGAGCAATACCAGCTGGCAACCAAAAAAGAATACGCTGACGTGATCAAGTCATATGCAGTTTCGCCATTGTCAACTAATTTATCGCAGGCTGCGTTAGAAACATTAGCGATCATTGCGTATAAACAACCATTAACTCGAATGGAAATTGATGAAATACGGGGAGTACAAACAAGCGGGGCGATCCAAAAGCTGGTGATCAGAGACTTGATCGAAGAAAAAGGTAGAGTTGATGGGCCGGGCCGGGCGATATTATATGGAACCTCCCGTTATTTCTTAGACTACTTTGGATTAAAGGAATTAGCTGATTTGCCAAAACTAACAGAAATAGAAGAACATTCTGCTGAAACTGAATCCGACTTATTTTTCGAACGATTTAGTCAACAATTTTCAGAAACAGATAATGAATAAAAAATTGATCGTTAAGGGGTAGCTGGTAAATATGGAAAGATTGCAAAAAGTAATGGCTCATGCTGGAGTAGCTTCTAGGCGAAAGTCGGAAGAACTTATTCTTAAAGGGCATGTTAAAGTAAATGGTAAAGTAGTGACAGAATTAGGAACGCAAGTAGGAAATTCAGACAAAGTAGAAGTCGACGGTATTCCAATCGACCGGGAAGAACCGGTTTACTTCTTACTGAATAAACCGAGAAATATGATTTCAGCTGTTTCTGATGATAAAGATCGGCAGGTTGTCACTGATTTATTTCCTCAAGTGGAACAACGTATTTATCCAGTTGGCCGCTTGGATTACGACACAACTGGAGCATTGATCTTAACGAATGACGGAGAGCTTTCGCAAATGCTGATGCATCCAAAATTTCATATTGATAAAACATATGTTGCAAAAGTTGAGGGATTGATTAATAACCGATCATTAAGCAAACTAGAAAAAGGGATCGTGATCGAGGGGAGAAAGACAGCGCCGGCAAAAGTTAAACTGCTTTCTGCTGATAAAATCAAAAATGTTTCCATGGTGGAATTAACGATCCATGAGGGACGGAACCAACAAGTAAAAAATATGTTTAAAGCCGTCGGACACCCTGTTCAAAAATTAAAAAGAGAAACATACGGAACTTTGAATTTGTCTGGATTACGTCCAGGAGAATGGCGTGAGCTGAAATCATTTGAAATTAATCAACTACGCAATTTAGTGGAGCAAAATAAAAAAGAAATAAACTAATATAAAAGCTGCTCCAGACTAGCGATAGCACTATTCATGTTCTTAGTCTGGGGCTAAAACTACATATAAAAAGACTTATGACTATATGCAAAAATGGAAGTTGTGTATAATTAAGATTGAACAGATTGGTAAGGGATTTAATGTTGGAGGTGCAGAAACAGTGGAAAACGAAACACTAAACTTAATGATTGTAGACGATGAAGAAAGGATTCGCCGCTTATTAAAAATGTATTTAGAGCGCGAAAACTATGTGATCACTGAAGCAGAAAATGGAGAAGCAGCATTGGAATTGGCATTGGAAAATGACTATGATTTAATCCTTTTGGATCTTATGATGCCTAAAATGGATGGCATTGAATTTGCGGAAAAATTACGCGAACACAAAGAAACGCCTATTATGATTTTGACTGCTAAAGGAGAAGAAATTAATCGGATCCAAGGATTCGAAGTAGGTGCAGATGATTATATCGTAAAACCTTTTAGCCCACGAGAAGTCGTTTTGCGCGTCTCTGCTGTCTTAAAAAGAACACATGTGGAGAAAGAGAAAGAAAAAGAAAATCCTAATTTAATTGTTACGCCTAATATTGAAATTGATAATCAATCTCATCGTGTTTTAGCAGAGGGCAAGCCGGTTAACTTAACACCGAAAGAATACGATCTTTTGTTGTATCTTATTCAATCACCCGATCAGATATTTGGACGAGAACAGCTTTTGCGTGAAGTATGGAAATACGAATTTTTTGGTGATTTAAGAACAGTTGATACCCACATTAAGCGCTTACGCGAAAAACTATCTAAACAATCTGAAGAAGCTGCAAAAATGATTGTGACTGTCTGGGGATTAGGTTATAAATTTAATTCTTATTCGGAAGAAAAAAAGTAGGCTAATATATGAGTAAATTAAACAGCATTACGATTCGAACATGGGGCATCACAATGTTTATCATTGGTTTTTGTTTTATTACAACTAATGAGATATATGGACGAATTTATCAAAATAACATAGAAAAAAACTATCTAGCAGATTATGAACAGTCCATTGAATCAATAGAGGGGTATCTAGAAAAAGAACCACATTTTTTGATTGAAAATTTAGACAAACTTAAAGCACATGATACTCACTTATTTATGGAGGTTTATCTAGATGGCCAACTCGTAACGGATTCCTATACTGGCACTGATCCCTCAGTGCCCACTACCAAAAAGAAGTTGTTAGCTAATGAAGATGTAACACAGGCGGTAAATATGGGAAGAGATACTCAGATAATTAGCAAGACTAAAATTGGTTCGAATCAAAACACTCTTTTTATGTTTCGGATAAAGAATTTTACGTTAGATGGAAAAAAAGGTGCGTTGTATTCTTTTGTTGATTTAGCTTCTTTAAACGAAACTGAGAAAAAAATGAACCAGTGGACCCTAATTAATTTTATTTTTTATGGAATATTATCTGTTTTATTTTTCTACTATTTACAAAAACGTTTAGGCAAACCGTTAAATACGTTAAGAGATATCGCGTTTGAATACGCTAAAAACGACTTTTCACAAGAAGCTCCTATAAACTTCAAGGACGAGCTCTCACAATTGGCGTTAGCAATGAATAAAATGCGCAAATCATTAGAAACTACTGGAACTGCAACGCGCCAAGAAAAAGAATTATTAGAAAATATTGTTTCTTCTATTTCTACCGGAATTCTTTATTACAATCAAGATAAGACCCTATTGATGTCCAATCCATTAGGCGAAAACTTTTTGCGTAATTGGAACAATGGTGAGGGGACTGAGGAACAGTCTTTACCCGATTTTTTAGCAGACAAAATTGATGAAGTCATTAACAAATCAGAAAAGGTTTATCATGACACGATGATCAATGACTTTTATTTTCAAATCTCATTGGTTCCTTTATTTGATGAAGACTTAGAAAATGTTCGTGGTGTTTTAGTATCCCTGCAAGATTTAACAAAAGAACGTCGTTTAGATAAAATGCGGGTCGACTTTATTAATAATGTCTCTCATGAATTACGGACACCTTTAGTGATGATTCAAGGGTATAGTGAAGCCATTCTAGATGATGTAGCGGAAACAGATGAAGAAAAACATGAAATGGCTAGTATTATCGGAGATGAATCTAAACGAATGAACCGTTTAGTTAATGAGATGCTCGATTTATCTAGAATGGAAGCAGGATACATTGATTTAGTTCCAGTTGAAGTAGATTTAGAAGCCTTTTTCATGAAAATTTTGTCTCGTTTCAATAGAATGGCAGAAAAAAATCAAGTTCATTTGAGCTTGGAAATTGAACCTTCTGTAAAAAAATATTATATGGATGAAGATAAAATGAACCAAGTATTTGTTAATTTAATCAATAATGCCATCCGTCACGCATCTTTGTCCGAACGAAATGATGCTCATGTGAAACTATGGGTGCATGAAGATAAAATCACGGATGAGGTACAAATGGAAGTAATTGATAATGGTCCGGGTATTGCAGAAGCAGATATACCTTATATCTTTGACCGCTTTTATAAAGCAGATAAGTCAAGAACCGTTAGCAAAAGCAGCCAAACAGGTACTGGAATTGGGTTGTCTATTGTCAAGAATATCGTTGAGGAACATGGCGGATATATTGAAGTTATCAGCGTGCCTAACAAAGTCACCAGTTTTAGGATTCACTTTCCTTATATAGAAGAACTTGATGAAGCTGACTAAAAGAAAGTAAGCCTTGCAAATTGAAACAAAGCATTGTATACTTTAATAGTACAGAAAAGTACTAAAAAAATAATAGATTCGTCTTCAGGGGCAGGGTGTAATTCCCGACCGGTGGTATAGTCCACGAGCTAGATAGCATTATCTGGTTGAACTGGTTTAATTCCAGTACCGACAGTAAAGTCTGGATAAAGAAGATGGGGCTTATTTGAATTCGAACGTGTTCATATGCTCTGTTTAATTTTCTGAAGAGAAATTAGACGAGCATATTTTTTTGGATCAAATTCTTAAGTAAGCCCAAGAATGCTCATGCTGATGAATCCTTTCAGGAGGATTTACTATGCAAAATAGTCGTACAAAAAAGTTAGTCGGGGTTTCAATGCTGGCTGCTGTAGCCTTTGTTTTAATGTTTTTTGCTTTTCCAATTATTCCAGGTGTTTCTTTTTTGAAAATCGATTTTAGCGATATACCTGTTTTACTTGGAATGTTTATTTACGGACCAAGTGCCGGAATAGGAGTAGCTTTCATACGAACCATTCTTCATTATATTCAAACTGGTGGAGATGCAGGATATCCGATTGGAGATACTGCAAGTTTAATAGCTTCCATTGCTTATTGCTTACCGATCTATTACGTGATGCGCAATAAAACGGAAACAACTAAAAATATTGTTTTGGCAAATGTACTAGGAACTGTTTCATTGACTACCATTTTGTCATTTTTAAACGCCTATGTGTTAATCCCGCTTTATTTTGCGGTGTTAAACTTTAACGTTGGGCCAGTACAACAATACGTTTTTTATGGTGTTGTTCCATTCAATATAAGTAAAGGAATTATTGTCAGCACTGTATTTGTAGCTCTCTTTGCTAAAATGAAACCTTGGATTTTTAAAAATCAATTATCTGAAGCAAGTTGTCTGAAATAACTTCATTTGTCTTACTAAAAATGATTTCGTGAAAAATTGCGGAATCATTTTTTGATGTTCTAAAGAATTATAAAGTATTCAGAACCGTTTTTTGGTATATTATGTTTACCAGATGAGTTATTGGGGATAATATAACTTGGCAAAAAGTAACTGGTTTAAAAGAACCAGTAGAAGGAGGCTAGAAAATTTGCATAAATTAACCTATCTTGAAAGTTTCTGTTTATCCTTATTTTCTAGAACGATTTCAAAAAAAGGCGCAACGCTTTACCATATCGTTACGGGGAAGAGAACCGCTTCTATTCTTTATAATGCCCAGCACTATAAATTGAGTTCTTACTTTTCTTTGTTTCCAAAACTTAAGAGAGAACAATTCAACTACATAATAGAGAAATTAGACCGCTTAGGACTGATCAAAAAAGCTGAAGTTAAAGAAGAGTATTATTTAACAGAAGAAGGCTGGCTGTATTGTCAACAATACTTTTCGGATCATACGTATCCTGTTCACCTAAACCTATTGTCAAACGGTACAGCGCTTAAACAATTTTGGCGGATTATTCTGCTGATTACGCAAGTGCTATCTGAGTCACGCTACCACAACAGTCATTATTTGCCGATTGAAAAAGAGTGGGAAAAACAAATGTGGTTAAAAAAATGGCTGAAACAGCAATCAAAAAACAAACAAGAGCTGGCTGAACAATTTGGTAAAGAATGGATCTTGCTATTGAAGCAGTTGCCATCATTAAATGCTGAACTAATTGTGGATTGTCTGTCAGGCCATCATAAAATCGGCAAGACACGACAACAATTAGCTGATTCTTATCAGTTAGATTCATTTGAGATTGAATTGCTTTTACTAGATTCTCTATCTTGGATCTGGAAAGTAATAGAAGAACAGCAGCAAGAGGTTCCTTTATTTCATTCCATTTATCAAGCAATCAATAAAGAATACCGCGGGATCACGCAAAGCGCAATCGTTACCGAAAGCTATCTATTAGAGGGACATTCTCTCGAAGAAACAGCCAAATTACGCCAGTTAAAATTTAGTACAGTATCGGAACATACCATTGAACTGTATATTGTGGAACCGGCATTCGACTTATCCTTGGTTTTGTCTGAAAAAAATTTTAATACAGTAAAACAACTTTTGGAAGAGCAACCGACAATTGCGTATCATGAAGTTGTAGAGAAAAGACCTGAAATTCTTTTTTTGTGGTATCGATTAGCTCAGATAGAAAGGAACCACCGCAATGAATAAACACACACAAATCAAAGAAATGTTGTATCAGCGTTTTGGCTATACCTCCTTTCGTGAAGGGCAAGAAGAAGCCATCTTAGCTGCATTATCAGGCGACAATACCTTAGTGATGCTGCCTACAGGTACCGGAAAATCAATTTGTTACCAACTCACTGGTTATTGTTTGGATGGAATTGTTCTGATTGTCTCTCCATTATTGTCTTTAATGCAAGATCAAGTAGAACAAATGAAAATGATGGGAGAAAAAAGAGTAGCGGCTATCAATAGTTTAATGAATAAACGAGAAAAAGAATGGATATTAAATCATTTGCCTCAATATAAATTTATTTTTCTTTCTCCAGAAATGCTTCAGCAAAAATATGTGTTGAACCAGCTTAAACAGCAAGAAATTTCGTTATTAGCTATTGATGAGGCACATTGTATCTCTCAATGGGGGATGGACTTTCGTTTGGACTATTTAGAATTGGGAAAATCGCGTAAAGAATTAGGAGAACCTTTAACAATGGCTTTAACGGCTACTGCAACTGAAATCGTTCGTGAAGAGATTTTAACCTCTTTATTTTTAGATAAAACTAAAACAAAACAAATCCTTTATTCTGTGGACCGTCCTAATATTGCCTATTCTACTATTAGCTGTTATCAAGATAAAAACGAACAACTCTTAAACCAAATCAACCAGTTGACTAAACCGGGCATTATTTATTTTTCTAGTAAGAAAAAAGCGGATGAAGTAGCGGGTTGGCTCAAAAGTAAAACTGGATTTTCAGTTGAAAGTTACCATTCTGATATTGAAAATGATGATAAAATAAAAATACAGCAACAATTTATCCAAAATGAAATTGATATTATTTGTGCCACTAGTGCTTTTGGAATGGGAATCAACAAAGAAAATATTCGCTTTGTTATCCATTATCATTTACCAGCCAGCGTTGAAGCGTATCTGCAAGAAGTAGGTAGAAGCGGCCGGGATGGGAAACCAAGTGTGGCTATCTTATTATTCGAAGCTGGAGATCAGTTTTTACAGTTGCGCTTGCAAGAAGATGGCTTACCCACTTCGGCTATGTTAGAGTATGCTTACCGGCATAAAAAAATCATTGAAGGAAGTTGCAGCAGTACACAGAAACAAATCATTGAAAATTATCTGCTATCACATGTTCCATTAGAAGAAGCTAAATCACAAATAATGGGACGGAAAATACAAAAAGAAAGACAACTAGACTACATGGTCCACTATGCTCAAACAACGGAATGCAAACGAGTCCATATTCTTCATTATTTTAATGAGTCTTTAATGGAGAAACCGTTCAACTGTTGTTCCAGCTGTGGTTTAGATGAAGAATGTTTTTGGAGCAATCAAGAAGAATACCTTCAAAGTAAAATGACCAAAGAGAAAAATTGGGAAAAAGCGCTAACAAAATTATTTTTGTTAACGAATTAATAAAGCAAGTTGAATTAAAATATGTTACAATAAAAGCGAATTATCTTTAGGAGGAATAGTTGATGGCTGGAAAAAAATCTAAAAAAAACCAGAATGATGAAATTTGGTCTCGTAAATTTGATAACGATGACGGCTTAGAGAGCGATAATCAGTCAAGAATAGCTCGTAAAAAAGCCAAAGGAGGAATTTCTCCGATAGTAACTTCGCTGTTTATATTTTTAGCTTTGCTGATCATTTTGCCAGTAGCAACTTATCTTTGGTATGTTAATAGCGGCAGTCAAGCAGAAGAATTAAAGCCGGATGAAGAAAAAATAACGATCACACAAAATAGCAGTACTGAATCAAGTTCTGAAAAGAACAGTTCTAGTAGTTCAAGCGAGAAAGATACCGAATCTTCAGAAGAAAGTAGTGTTGTAGAACAACCGGTTGAATCTGAACCGGAAGAGGACATTGCTGATGTTCCAGTTCAAACACCTCCAGAAGAAGAGCCTGTTGAAAGTGTTCAAGAAAATGAACCAGAAACAGTACCAGAAGAAACAGGCGGAACGTATACCGTTAAAGCTGGAGATAATCTTTATCGTATTGCTTTAAATCATGGAATGACAACTGAAGAATTAAAAACTTTAAATGGCATTTCTGGCGATGAAGTTTCAGTAGGAACAGTGTTAAAAGTAAAATAAGTAAAAACATGTCATTAAAAGCCGTCTTAGGACGGCTTTTAATGTGAAAACAGAAAGAAGGCTAACAATGGATAAAAAAATAATGATTGCTATAGACGGACCAGCTTCTGCTGGAAAAAGTACCGTAGCTAAAATACTGGCTAAAGATTTAGGATATGTTTATTGTGATACAGGAGCGATGTATCGGGCGTTAACTTACCAAGCCTTGCAGTTTAAAATAGATCCTACAGATGAACAAGCTTTAGTCAGTTTATTGAAAAAAATGGAATTATCTTTTGAACCTTCTGAAAAAAAACAAAAAGTATTTGTCAATCACGTAGAAGTAACAGAAGCTATCCGACAACCAGATGTAACGAATTTAGTGTCTGTTGTTGCAGCCCATAGCGAAGTACGAAAAGAATTAGTGAAAAGACAAAAGAAAATTGCCGATCAAGGCAAAATCGTGATGGATGGACGCGATATTGGTACAGCTGTTTTACCACATGCTGAAGTGAAGATTTTTCTGGTTGCAAGTGTGGATGAACGAGCAGATAGACGCTATAAAGAAAATCTATCTAACGGTGTAAATACACCTTTAGATACGTTAAAACAAGAAATTGCAGAACGGGATTATAAGGACTCGCATCGTACGGTCTCTCCGTTGAAACAAGCAGAAGATGCGATCTTAGTGGATACTACTGGTCTAGGGATCGAACAAGTAGTTCAAAAAATCAAAGACATTATCGCTGAAAAAGTAAGCTGACTGTCCTTGAATAGGGATCAAATGGTTTGCAACAACGAAAGAATCTAGTGGTTATCAGTTTAGACTTAGTTTTTTGTAGGTGTTTTGGTGGCATTATTTTAGAAAATTGGTTAAAATAAGTAGAGAAGGATTTATTTGGCTAAAATAGGAGGACAAAAACATGACAGATCACATAGGTAATAACGAAGCAACAGAACAAGAGTCAATGCTGGACGCATTAAACAGCGTACAAGAAATTCATATTGGCGATACTGTTCAGGGAGAAATTCTAAAAATCCAAGATAATAAACAAGCTATCGTCGGCATTATCGGCGGAGGCGTTGAAGGCGTTATTCCTAATAACGAATTATCCGCTGCACCTTTTGAAGATGTGACAGAAATTGTCAATGTAGGTGATGTAGTTGATTTAGTCGTAATAAAAGAAATTAAAGATAAAGAAAACGGCAGCTATTTACTATCGAAGCGCCGGATCGATGCTAAACAAGTATGGGAAAAAATCCAAAAAGATTTTGAAGAAGGAACGATTATTGAAGCTCCTGTCAAAGAAGTGGTTAAAGGCGGTTTAGTCGTTGATGCAGGGGTTCGCGGTTTTGTTCCAGCTTCAATGGTTGATGTTCATTTTGTTGATGATTTTTCAAGTTATAAAGGAAAAACGTTGGCATTTAAAATTATGGAAATCGAACCTAGTGAAAATCGTTTGATCCTTTCTCATAAAGCTGTTTTACAAGCTGAAAATGAGTTGAAGAAAAAAGAGATCATGCAGAATTTAACTGAAGGCGAAACGGTTAAAGGGAAAGTTGCCCGCTTAACTAATTTTGGAGCTTTCATTGATTTAGGCGGAGTAGATGGACTTGTCCATATTTCCCAAATCTCTTACGAACACGTTAAAAATCCAGCAGATGTTTTAAAAGTTGGGGAAGAGGTTGATGTAAAAGTTCTTTCTGTCGATGAAGAAACTGGAAGAATTTCATTATCTATCAAAGATACTTTACCTGGACCATGGGACAACATTGAAGAACGTGCAGCAGTAGGCTCTGTTTTAGATGGAACCGTTAAACGTCTAACAAGTTTCGGTGCATTTGTAGAAGTTTTCCCTGGCGTAGAAGGTTTGGTGCATATTTCACAAATTTCACATAACCATATTGCAACACCGCATGAGGTATTAAGTGAAGGCCAAGAAATCAAAGTGAAAGTATTAGATGTTAACCCTAATGATCAACGCTTATCTTTGAGTATTAAAGCTTTAGAAGAAAAACCATATCAAGAAGCAAAAGAAGAAACAACTGATTACGAAGTACCGGAATCAGATACTGGATTTACTTTAGGTGACATTCTTGGCGATCAATTATCGGATATTACTTCTGATACAGAAGATGCTGAAGAAGAAAAATAATTAACGCTAATGTAGAGAAAACAGACATGCGGTGTAAGCGAGCTGCATGTCATTTTTTCTGTCTTAAAATGAGAAATAGCTTAAAAAAGTAGCTGAAGTTTACTGTTTTAATCAGTTTTGTTCAGCAAAAGCTTGCAAGTTCAAGCTTTGTTCTATAAACTAACTAAAAGAATAAGAAATAAAAAGAAGGAGGCTAAATCAATGGCAAAACCAGTTATCGCCATCGTTGGTCGTCCAAATGTAGGCAAATCAACTATTTTTAATCGCATTGTAGGCGAAAGAATTTCTATTGTTGAAGATATTTCAGGCGTTACGCGTGACCGCATCTATGCTCCGGCTGAATGGTTGGGCAAAGAGTTTAATCTGATTGATACAGGCGGAATTGATTTGGGAGACGAACCATTTCTTGAACAAATCAAGCACCAAGCAGAAATCGCAATGGAAGAGGCAGACGTCATTATTTTTATTACCAGTGGAAGAGAAAGCGTCACAGATGCCGATGAAAATGTAGCGAAGATTTTATACCGTACGAATAAACCTGTGTTACTAGCAGTTAATAAAGTAGATAACCCTGAAATGCGCAGTGAAATATTCGATTTTTATACCCTTGGTTTAGGAGAACCGTTTCCTATTTCAGGCAGTCATGGTTTAGGAATAGGAGATCTTTTAGACGCAGCGATCAGCCATTTTCCTGAGGACACAGAAGAAGAGTATGATGATTCTGTTATTAAATTTAGCCTTATTGGCAGACCCAATGTAGGAAAATCGTCTATTGTTAATGCTATGCTGGGTGAAGATCGTGTAATTGTTTCTAATATAGCTGGAACAACACGAGATGCAATCGATACCGAATTTGTAGACGCTGAAGGCACCGAATTTGTTATGATCGATACAGCTGGAATGCGTAAACGCGGTAAAGTGTATGAAACAACTGAAAAATATAGTGTGTTGAGAGCTCTTAGGGCGATTGAACGCTCTGATGTCGTTCTAGTTGTATTGAACGCTGAAGAAGGCATTAGAGAACAAGATAAGAAAGTCGCTGGATACGCTCATGAGGCTGGAAAAGGCGTTATTATCGTAGTAAATAAATGGGATACTCTTGAAAAAGATAACAGTACGATGAAAGATTTTGAAAAAGATATTCGTAAGGAATTTGCTTATTTAAGTTATGCTCCAATTGTTTTTGTATCTGCGTTAACGAAACAACGATTAAATAAGCTGCCTGAAATGATTAAACTCGTCAGCGAAAATCAACGGTTACGAGTACAGTCTTCTGTTTTAAACGATGTCATCATGGATGCTGTAGCAATGAATCCAACGCCTACAGACAAAGGAAAACGTTTGAAGATTTATTATGCTACACAAGTAGCTGTGAAACCTCCAACTTTTGTTGTTTTCGTGAACGATCCAGAAATGATGCACTTTTCTTATGCACGTTTTCTTGAAAATCGAATCCGTGATACTTTTGTGTTTGAAGGTACACCAATTAGAATTCTTACTCGCCAACGAAAATAAAGGCAGTGACTGAATTTGAAAAAGCAAAGTTGGTATTCTAACACATTTAATTGAGCGATACAAACATTTAAACAGTTAAAGATAAAAAGCCAATAAATTACGATAAAAGCAATGAAAATCATTGCAGGAACGGCATTTGTATGATATCTTTTTAAATGAAATGTTATTTAGATGACTAATAGAGCATTTCGCATTGCTTCATTTTTGGACCACTCAAAAATGAAATTATGATGTTTATTTGCTTCTTAAAAAAAGCATCTATTCTTCTTTTCGAGGGAGGTGAAATATACATGGCTAATAAAGCTGAATTAATAGAAAATGTTGTTGCTGAAACAGGATTGACTAAAAAAGACGCAACTACAGCAGTAGATGCTGTTTTCGAAACTATTCAAGCAACTTTGAGCAAAGGCGAAAAAGTACAAATCATTGGTTTTGGTAACTTCGAAGTTCGTGATCGTGCTGCTCGTAAAGGACGTAACCCTCAAACTGGGGAAGAAATCCAAATCTCTGCAAGCAAAGTACCTGCATTCAAACCAGGTAAAGCACTTAAAGATGCAGTTAAATAATCTGTACTTAAAAACCCCTGAGAAATCAGGGGTTTTTGCTGTTTTTATAGGTTCTTCATTTTCTGACGTTCGTAAGAAAATTTCCTCCGGACTACGGGGTTGCTTGTGGAAAGCCATGGGACCTTTTTGAGCCGAAGAACGTGTCTCAAAACTTACAAGTTTGTCATGACTGTTGCTGCTTCAGCAGCTGTATAGACATGATACACTTGGGCGTATGCCCACAGTGCTTCGTTTTTTCCGTATCCTTTTCCATGGCTACAAGCAACTCCCTATTCCTCCAAAAATTTTTGAGATGTATTCCTAAATCATTTTGTATGAGAAGAAAATCAGTTTCATTACTGATCAATGTCAAATGCTATACAACCTTTTTATAGGGTGGGTGTTTCTAAAACTAGCAAAAAACTAGCAGAAATTTATCATCCGCTAGCTTAGTATTGTTCAACAATGTTTAATTTTATTCAAACTCTAGATCGACAATCATTTCATCTAAGTTTTCTAGAGATTCATTATTGTTCATAAATTCGATCCATCCTTGATAGGGATCAGCTGATTTAGAATTGATAATAGTTTTAAATTTATCGTAGATACTACGAACTAATTCAATCCACATCTTATCGACAGCTCGCTCCATCTTTGTTTCATTCCATCGCTTAGCAGGAGCACGTCTGCTATTGCGAGCTAGTTGGTCTTCCATTGCTTTTTCATAAAAAGTGCTTTTTCCGCTTAACTGTTCATTGATATATTCTAAAAATTCTTTAAAAGTCATTTCCGGCCTCCTGTAGTAAATCAGTTCTAAAAAAACATGTGTATCATCTTGTCCATTTTTGAAAAATCAACTTTTAAAGTTAAACAATCAGGAGCTATTTAAAAAGATGAAATCAATGTTAGTGATATCTCATAGTTAGTATATCAAAAATAACAACAAGCGTCAGGTACTTGTTAAATTTAACTAATCTGTGTTCAAGAAGAAATAGCCATAAAAAGAGGTCAAATGATGAACAATTAAAAAGAACTTATCAAAATCAGCTTTTTGCGAGAAAACTGTCTTAGGATGATAGAAATAGTCTGAATCCCAAATCACTATAAAAATATGTTAAAATAGATAAAAGATTGAAAAAGATGATTGTAAATGAAAGAGGTAAAATAAATGAATAATAGCCAAAAAATGATTGATGCTCTTCAAAACCAACAACTAAAAGAAGCTCATGCTTTTTTTGAACAAGCGTTAGTAGCGGATACAGATGATCAATTGTATCAATTAGCCGGTAATTTATATCATTTAGGCTTTTTAGAAGAAACGAAACAAATTTATCATCATCTATTGACCAAACACCCGGAAGATGATGAATTAAAAATAGGTTTAGCAGAAATCGAAATTGAATCAAACGAAATCGATGCTGCTATGGAATGGCTGCTTGATGTACCTGAGACAAGCGAAGCTTTTCCTCAGGCTTTACTTGTTTTCGCTGATCTTTATCAAGTTCAAGGATTGTATGAAGTCAGTGAACAAAAAATATTAAAAGCTAAAGAACTTTTACCGGATGAACCGGTTATTCAATTTGCACTGGCAGAGCTGCAATTTTCAATGGGAAAATATGCCCAAGCCATCCATGGATATGAAGAGCTGATGATTCAAGGATATAGCGAGTTTTCAGGTATAAACTTAGCAAGCCGTTGTGGAGCTGCCTATAGTGCTCTAGGTGACTTAGAACAGGCAGTATTGTACTTTGAACAAAGCGTAGAAGAAAACGAGACAGTCGATGCTTTATTTGAATTAGGGGTAACATACATGCAACAGAAAGAATTCAAACGTGCCAATGAAGTTTTCTACAAGCTAAAAGAGTTAGATCCGTCTTATACCTCAGTTTATCCTAATTTAGCTAAAGGATTGGAAGAAGAAAACCAACTTGAAAAAGCTGCTGAAATTGTTCAAGCAGGATTGAGAATGGATCAGTACAATTATGAACTGTTTGTAATCGGAGCAGAGATTGCTCTTAAATTAGAACAAGAAGAACAGGCTGAAGAATACTATTTATCAGCCAATGCGCTTTCTCCCGATAATGAAAGTTTACAATTGGCTTATATTAATCTGCTGTTGAAACAAGAACGATTTGAAGAAGCAGCAACACTAATTGAACAAGCATTAGAGTACGGTCAATCGGATCCGCAATTCTATTGGGATGCAGCGATAGCTTATGACAAATTAGAAAAATATGACCTAGCAGAAAAAGCTTACCAACAAGTTTATCCTGCTTTAAATCAAAATAAAGATTTCTTAAAAAACTATATTTATTTCCTCAGAGAAGCAGGAGAACGGACGATGATAAAAAACGCAGTAGCCGATTACTTGTTGTTAGAACCTGCGGATGCAGAAATATTGGAACTTTCAGAAGAAATTAATACTAACTATTAAAAGATTAGGTTATAATGAGAGTAGGCTTAGGGGATGAGGAGGTTTTCATAATGAATATCAAGGTATCTTTAGAAGCAAAAAAAGAATTTCTTGGATGGTTTTTGGATCGTCATCAATTAAAGCAAAGAGAGGCGATGTGGATATTAAACTATTTACTGAACCATGACATTGTTTTAAATAAAGTTCATTTTGTTGAAACTGTTGAAACTACACCTAGAGGCATGTTGATGTCAACGATCGGTACAGACGGCGAATCTTTTTCATTTTACAAAGACGGAATCTTATTCAATGACCCTGAACAAGCTTTTCATGAAGTTAGATTGAATTGGCACGAAGATATATATGTGGAACTTATTTTTAGAGATCCCTGGAAAACTTCCCAATACTTGGCAGTCTTAGAAGATAACCCTTATCATAAATGGAATGACTTTATCAGCGTAGAATTAGAAAATGAAGTAAAACATGCGTTGAATACACTGACTTTAAATCATAAGAAACAGCAAGTCATGCAGCAAATTGATCAAGCTTTGGAAACGGATGATCGAGATCAATTTCTCCAATTATCCAATGAATTGAAAGAAATTGAAGAGGATCTTTTAAAAGAACAAAAAAAGCCGAATCATTAGGGATTTGGCTTTTTTTATTGAAAATTTTAAATAAAAGAAACGTGCTTGCAAGCTGAAATTTTATTGATAAGATAAAAGAGATCAGTTTAGTTGGCATTTTAAGGGAATTTTTTGATAGAATAAACATGTAAATTAAGGACCGTTTTGAAAGGATGGATAAAAAATGATAAACATAATAGTTGCCGGATTTAAAGGGAAAATGGGCTCTACAGCCACTAAAATGGTTATTGAAAATAAAGATTTTTCTTTAGTCGGGGTATTGGATCCTTATGCTAAAGAAAGTAATTTAAATGAAATGGCTGAATTTTCTGAAATAGATGTGCCCGTTTTTAATGAAAAAGAAGCATTAGTCCAAAGTGTAGACGCTGATGTTTGGATTGATTTTACTATCCCGGCTGTTGCTTATGCCAATACACAATTTGCACTAGAAAATGGAATCCGTCCGGTTGTTGGAACGACAGGTTTTTCAGAAACCGAAGTTAAAAAGTTGACTGATTTATCTAAAGATAAAAAGATAGGCGGACTAATAGCACCGAATTTTGCTATCGGTGCCGTATTAATGATGCAATTTTCAGCAAAAGCTGCTAAATACTTCCCAGATGTAGAGATAATTGAAATGCACCATGATAACAAGTTAGATGCGCCAAGTGGAACAGCCATTAAGACAGCTGAAATGATCTATGCAGAACGAGGCGATCATCAACAAGGCCATCCAGATGAAAAAGAAAGCATTCCTGGAGCACGCGGAGCAGATTACAAAGGAATGAAGATCCATAGTGTCCGTTTACCAGGTTTAGTGGCTCACCAGCAAGTTCAATTTGGCAGCACAGGTGAAGGCTTAACGATTCGCCACGATTCATACGACCGGGCTTCCTTTATGACAGGAGTGGCTTTAGGTTGTGAAAAAGTCATGGAATTAGACGAATTGATTTATGGATTGGAAAACCTTCTATGATCACCTCTAATCACGAATTTATGAAAGCTTTACCGATCATTAAAAAAATACAAGAAGCTGGTTTTGAAGCCTATTTTGTAGGAGGGTGCGTCAGAGATGCTTTGCTAAATAAAGAAATCAATGATGTGGATATTGCTACTAGCGCTTTTCCCGCTGAAGTCAAAAAAATCTTTCCAAAGACATTTGATGTGGGCATTGAACATGGGACGGTAATGGTTTTGAGAAAAAATGAAACCTATGAAGTAACGACATTTCGGACAGAATCGACTTACCAAGATTTTAGAAGACCGGATGAGGTTGTTTTTGTTCGTTCGCTAAAAGAAGATTTAAAACGCCGAGATTTTACAGTAAACGCATTAGCGATGGACCAAGAAGGCCAAGTGATTGACTATTTTGGCGGTCAAAACGATTTAAAAAAAGGCTTGATCAAAGCAGTTGGTTCTCCGGAAGAACGATTTTTTGAAGATGCTTTGCGGATGATGCGTGGGGTCCGTTTCATTAGTCAATTAGATTTTGTGATGGATAACGAAACCGAAAAAGCGATTCATAAAAATCATGCTCTTCTCGAACACATTGCCGTTGAACGAATCCAAGTTGAATTCATGAAGCTTCTTTTAGGGAAAGGCCGACAAAAAGCCTTAAAAACGTTTATTGAAACAGAATTGTATTATTATTGTCCAGAGCTTTCACTTTACAAAAACGAATTGACATCATTCGCTGGACTAGAAGGTCAAATTCCAACACAATTAGCAGCTTGGACGCTGTTATTAGCTTTTCTGGAAAAATCAGAAGATGAAATTGAGCCATTCTTACGGAAATGGAAATGCTCTAAAAAAGAGATGCAGAGAGTCAAAACAGCTTATATTGCTTTGCAACAACGGCTTAAAGCACCTTTGACCCGCCTGTCTTTATATCAAAGCGGCTATGACATTGCGTTGGAAGTTGAAGCTATGCTGCCTTTTTTTAATTGCGAATCTGATATCGCTTATTTGGAAGAAGTAAAAGCATCGTTACCAATAAGAAACAAACAAGAGATGGCTGTTTCGGGGAATGATTTATTGCAGCAGTTCAATGCTAAACCTGGAAAATGGTTAGGAGAAGCTTTAGACGCAATAGAAAGGGCTATTTTATTAGATGAAGTTGTCAATGAAAGAGACCAGTTGCTGGATTGGGCGCATTCTTATCTCAAGAAAAAGCGTGATAATTCTTAACTCAAAGAGAAGGTTCAAAAGAACTATTTACTTACGAAAAGAAAGTTGTTATACTGCTTAAGTAAGTTACATTTAAGGGGGAATTATTTACATGGAAAACCAATTCACAAATTTACTAAAAGAGCGTCGTTCAATTTATGCTTTAGGAAAAGACGTATCTTTAGCTGATGATCAAATCGTTGCATTAGTATCAAATGCAGTTAAAGAAAGTCCATCTTCATTTAATTCACAAACATCTCGTGCAGTTGTGTTATTTGGAGATGCTCATAAAAAACTATGGGATTTAACAGAAGCGGCATTGAAAATCGGTGTTCCTGAAGGACAAGACTTTGCTCCAACTGTTGAAAAATTAAATTCTTTCCGTGCTGGTTATGGAACAATTTTATTCTTCGAAGACATGAGTATTGTTAAAAACCTACAAGAACAATTTGCTTTATATGCAGATAACTTCCCTGTATGGGCAGAACAAGCTTCTGGAATCGCTCAACACTCAGTATGGACTGCATTAGCAACTGAAAATATTGGTGCTAGTTTGCAACATTACAATCCATTGATCGATGACGCTGTTCATTCAGAATGGAACTTATCTTCTGATTGGAGACTACGCGCACAAATGCCATTTGGTTCAATCGAAGCACCAGCTCAAGGTAAAGACTATATGGATGACTCTGAACGAGTTCTTTCATTTAACTAATCTAATAACGTAAAAAACCAGGTCTTAAGAAAGCTCGTAAAGCTTCTCAATTCTCAAAACGTTAATATTGTTTATATATCAATGTTTCAAGGCACTTTCCAAATTTTGGAAGGTGTCTTTTTTTGACCTTTAGAACACATTTTAGAACACATTAGTGAGAGCCACTTCGTTTTAGAACCCGATCAAAAGCATTGTAGACATCTAAATTTACTACGTTTGGTGTGTTCACATAAATTCTTGTTGTAGCTATTTCTGAATGTGTTAAGGCTTCAGAAATTTTACTAATATCTGCTCCGCCTTGTTTAGCTAGAGTCGCAAAAGTATGGCGTAATTTATGCGGAGTCAAATGCACTAGATGTTTATGACGTCTTCTTAAAGTGTCAATTCGGTAGTTCAAATAATCAATGTGCAACGGACAATTAACTTCTCCAGATGGTTTACTGTAGGTAAATAAGAATTGCTCAGAAGTTTGATTGATCTTAAATTTTTGCAATTCTATTTTCTGCAATTCTTTCCACTCTTGAAGTAAGACTACGACTATATCTGATACTTGAACAAGTGTATCTTTTCCACCTTTAGTATTTTTTTGTTTTTGCTTTTTATCTAAAGCATATTTTAAGTGGATGGTATGTTTCTCAAAATCAATGTGTTTCCATTGCAGAGCATACGTTTCACTTTTGCGATCTCCTAAATATAGAGTAAGCATAAAAAGGGTATAGTCTTGAAGACTTAGTGATTTCTTTTCTAACTCAGTTTTTACTACATCTAGCCAATCTAATAATTCGTTTACTGCTAAAGATTGGTTTCCTTCACGTATTCTTTTTTCTTCTAATGCAATCTTTTTAGGCGCAGTGATACTTTGAATGACTTTTGTGGTTCGATTAAACTCGATATAACCTAATATTTCAGCTATATCAAACATTGAACGAATATAGCTTTTTAAAATTTTAATATTGGCATAGTTTCTAGATTTTGTGGTTAATTCATCAGATATGATTTCAGTGTTTCCATTGAGATGATTCATAGCATAATGACCGAACATCGGTAAGATATGCAATCTGAATAAGTCTTTGGTATTCTCAATCGTAATATCACTAGGAATTTTATTTCCACGTCCTGTTTGTCCTAATTCATATCTGGGAAGCCACTTAGTGTTATAAAACTCTTTGAACTTCATCTTCCCTTTAACTTCTAGAGCGTTCGCATTCTCCTCTCTTAAAGCTTTTGCAATTGTTTTCTTCATATCCTTTTCAGCTTTTATGGCTAATTGTTTCGTTGCAAAAGTCTTTTGAAATTTGTCTGATTTAATGCCCGTTAACTCTCTAAATTCTTGAGGATAACGTAAATTTGTTTTGTACTTTCCGTTTGTTTGTTTTGTAGGCATTTTCCTCATCTCCTTAAGATCAAAAATGAGGTAGTATATTTCGTTACCTCAATTATAGATGGCTGAACTTAAAAATTAAAGGATTTTGAAAGTATCCATGAATTCTTTGATATCTTCCACTTCAAAACGAATGACGCCATCAATTTTAATCATGGGAAAATGATATTGCTTAATCCACTTATCTAAAGTATTGTTATCAATTCCTAAAAAATCACAAGTTTGCTTTTTATTTAAATAGATTCGTGTTGCTATTAATCTCATCTCCTCTTTTAAATAAAAGATTCAAAAATCAGACGGCTATTAGTCATAGCTCCACGGAAATTTCATCCCTGCATGGGTCTCATCCAGCTCCATTCATTGCCTGCGACGCTTCAAACGCTCGAACAATGACGATAGAGGTGTATTATTATCTTGTCAATGGATCCTAGCGAGGTTATCACCATAATAACTTTTATGACAATTAGCGAATCGCTCGTTCAATCAAGAAGTCATGGCGTAATTATCAAGGCGCTCCACATTAACAAAGTGTATCTGATTTTTATCTATATGCTGCAACGGTATTTTTCCGTGCTTTCTTTTTCAATGAACAAGTAGGTAATCTATACCTATTAGAACTTATAAAGCATAAATTTGTTTATAAGCTCTAATAGGTATAGAAAAATGAAGGAGGAAGGAACACTCAAAAATAGTAGTGATACCAATTATAAAAATTTCAAAATAGCTGTCATTAATTTTGTTTCCAAACGACGATAAGTATAGTAATCAACAACTTGCTGTTGTATACCATTTGCATCATAAACAAACCGTAAAGCTAATTTTTTCATATAAGGCTCATACTGCTTCAAAATAAGATGAATAGCCTCTGCATTTCCATATTGAGCAGATTGGATAACTGAGAGAGATAAGAACTGATGGGTAAAAGAAGCAGGTGGATAAAAGGGCTTATTCATGCTCATGTTCCTCCATTTCAGTTTTCAATTCTTTTAATGCTACGCTCCGTCTATATTGAACGGTACTTCGAGCTACATCCAACGCTTCTCCAATCTCTTGATCCGTCATTTCTAGAAAGTAAGATAACAAAATGACTTTTTGTTTAGTATCAGAAAGTTTTTTAAGGGCGCTGCTCAAATGACTACTTTGCAAAGCCACTTTTTCATTGATTACGTGAAAAAAATGTTTATCTGTTTTATAGTCATCAAATACATAAAGCTGATTTAAATCCATATCCGATAAATCAGAAAAAGAAATTTCTACTTTTCTTTTTCGTGCCAGTTGTCTTTGAATGTCTTTTGCTTCGTTTCTTAGAACATGTTTACAATAACTATCAAATTCACTTATACGCCTTTTTTCATAGGCTGTGGGTGACATAATAATTCCCTCCATTTTTTCGAAACGATCATTATATGCTCTTGTTCCTCCTTCACTATTAGAACGAATTGAAAAGGAGGTTTTGCCAAGAAATAAAAAACTTAACTTATATAAAAAACGTTTCTAGTATTTTTAAGCAACAAAAAAAGTGTTAGCTTAAAAATCGTTAAGATTTTGCCAACACTAAAAGAGAGACTATTAATATATTATTTTTAAAAGTTTAGTTTTACTTCTTAAATAAAAAAATATACTATCAAACGGTCACGTTTTTCCAATAAAATCAAATTGTTTTTTGAATAATAACATCAGCAAGCGAAAAGTATCCATTTTCAAATTTAAAGATTCAATAATTTTTCATTCTCCTCCTTTTTCCTCCAGATCTATGTCTTAATTAAGGAAGAAACAGTATGAGCTTTGAACTTTATAAGAGGTAAAGAAGGAAAACTGCACAAATTAACGTAAATTAAATTTAGTAATAGCAATAATTAACTTTGTTTCCAGTCTACAGCGCATATATTCTTTCACAATTTTATGTAAAACTCTTTTCTCATATCACAAATGATTCTCAATGATAACTTATTTATATAGAGAGCATAACGCTTTAAAATTAGATTGACTGCTTCAATATATCCATTAATTGCCGAACAAATAACGAATAAGGGATTAAAGTTACAAGACAGAGCATTTTCATTTTTCATCCGTTATTTCCCTCAGTCATTGTTTTTTTAGTGTATTTCTCATTTTGGTAATGTTGAGACGAACGTACTAAGTAAGTTAATAAATCAGCTGATGGAGAGAAATGAACCATGTCTTTTAAATCCTCGTATATCGTCTCTATAACATGTACATTTTTATTTATTCGAGCCATAGATAAGGCATCATTATACTGTTCCAGATAAGAGGGATCGTCTAAAAAGTAAGAATTATATGCTTTTTCGTAAATAATATATTCCATTAATTCTGTGGATTGGTTCTTTTCATTTATATTAAGTGCTTCATTACATAAAAGAACTGCTTCTTGATATTTCTTTTCTAAGCTATAAAATTTGGCTGCATTAAAGAAAACTCGATTAAGCAGAAGGGGACAGTCTTCGATTGAACGAGCAATGTGAATAGACTCTTTATAGTGAACTAATGCTTTTTCATTATCTTTCTTTAGTTCATAATAAATACCGATACCATTCTTTGAAAGAGAAGTAAGAATATCAGGATAATGAGCTAGTTCCATTGCACGTTGAAAATGATAGAGTGCATCATCTAAATTAATTTCTGCTATGAGGAGAGTATTTCCTAAATAATAATGGATTTCGCGAAGTAAGTTTAAGTTCGTAACTTGGTCCATTTCAATCTCTTTAATTAGAATTTCATTTGCTTCAGTATGTTTTGAAACTAAACATAATTTTTTCACTCTTTGAAGAACAGATTTAACATGAGTCTCATAATCTTCGATAATGATTTCATCAACTTTAATGTTTAATCGGTTGCATATTTTGGCTAAGATATGAACATTAGAACAAGTTCCATTCCTTTCGATATTGCTAATAGTTGCTTGTTCACATATACCACCACATAAATCTTTTTGAGTATACCCTTTACTTTTTCTTAATTCACGAACTAATATGCCGTTAACTTTCATAAAAACCTCCCAAAAATGATTGAAGACACTTCAATATAGTAGTAAGATAGAGATAATATTAATAAGTGAGGTGATACCATGAATTTAGAACAATTAGTAGAGCTTCTTAGTGACCTACAACCTAATGGAAATACTTCCCATGTTTAAATTCTGCATAAGAATATAATATATATTATATTCAGTTAAGTCAAACTTTAAACTATTAAAGTTTGTATTATGGCACACAAAATATAATATGTATTATATTTTGTGTGCTGAGGAAGTTTATTCTACGACAAAGTAGTTGTTTTATCAAAACAGCTACTTCTTTTTTTAAAAGGATAAAATTTCACAGTTAAATAAAAAGATTCATTGAAGTAGTATGGAAGCTATAAATACCCTGAATCAGCTGTAGACAACGATTATATTTTAGAATCCAGAAAATTTTAGCTATAGTTTTAGACATAAGATTTCTTATATACATAAGCTTCGCGAATCATGTTATTGAGGCGTTGGATACAGTTATCTAGGGTTTTGTCGATAAAGAGGCAAATCTGTTAGCAACCTTAACTAAACACAACTTCGTTGTTCGTTCATTACTTAATCTTCAAGAGCATGAGTTTCTTGTGCTAATAAAAGACTGATTATTATAGATGAGTTCATGAATTATATTTATTTCAATACTGGTTTTGTAAAACTGAATTACGGTTCTAATATAACAAATCAAGTTCAATCCTTAAAAGAATTGTGTAAAAAAGTAAAAAAACTGGACCTATTTTAGTTGAGGTTTTTCAAATCTAGTGTTTCTAACTACTTTTTTTAATTTCATATAATTAGTAAACTGATTCTTAAAATTTTTTTGTACTAGAAAGTGTTTGTATTCTATGTTATCGATAATATTAGTTTTTGAAGATTTAGTAGTAAGCCTTTTTAGTTCTTACTGGCTTATATTAGGATAAAAGTAGCTTAAAATAAAACAGTCAATTAACGGTTGTTAGCCTGTACATCATTGTATACTTTTCATATTTTGGTATTTTAGACAATAGAAGTAAAAAAAGGATAGGACGTTTGCATGGAGGTTATTAAGTGAATAGGAGTTTACTCTTCAAGTTTCTCTCAGCTGTTATTTTTAGTCTCGTTATTTTTGAACTAATTACTCATAAAATAGTTGCAGGTTATAGCTTATTGATTTTAGGTTATTATTTACTTAGAAGATCAGATAAAGAAGAATAACAGTTTAATTTCAACAATATAAATGAATGATTGTTAAGATAAAAATATATTTTTGTTTTTTAGTGTATATAGTGCGAATAAGCTGAAGGGAAAGGCCTTGATGAAATCAGAAAAATCATTTATGACCCAAATCAGCTAAGTATAGTTGTCTAACAATTGAAAAAATTCAGATATTTGTGAAAATGAATAAGAAAAATTACATTAAGGAGGAATTTTTTTGAAAAAAATATTATCTTGTGTGACTTTAGTAATTGTACTATTCCTAAGTGGATGTAACAGTAACATGAATGTAGATATTGATTCACCTACTGATAAAGAATCTGTAGTAAGTAATACACAAAATGATTTAAGCAACGATCAAAAAAATGAATATAAAAAGAATACAAAAAACTTAACCGATATTTCTCCTTTAGGTTTAACCAAAAAGTTTGAAGAGGAAGATAAAGTTTATGTCTATTTTGGGAGAGCTATGTATCCTTATTGCAGAAATTTTGTAGCTAAATTAAATGAAGTGCAGAAAAAAAAGCAAACCGTGATTTATTATTTAGATACAGAAAATACGGATACTGATGTGAATATAAGTGAGATAAGAAATCAATTAGAAATTGAATTTGTTCCTAGTGTAATAAAAGTTTCTAATAATGGAGAAGTAGTAGAACATTATAACATGGACTCAAAAAATTTATTATTATTTTTTGAGGATTGAATAAAAAAATAATTAAAAGAAAGAAAGCTAAGCACTATCTATAATCTAGTAGTATAAAAAATTCGGAAGAAAAACCTATTAAAATATCTAGGCTTTTCTTCCGTTAAATTTCTTTAAATATTTTTCTTCATATCAATCATAAACTATAAAGCTTATATTACTTACATACATCATTCAGTACACTGTCAATTGGTTTATTTAATAATAATGCACAAATCGCTGCACAACCTAAACCAGCTGGTCCTGCTACAAGTCCTAAAGCCCCACAAGTGAGATAACATTGGGCAGTACCTGCGAAAGCTTTTAATGCATAAACTGCAGTTTCGCACCAACCAAAAGGTTGGATTCCAGCATCTTGGTCATTATCTAATAATTCTTCATAACTTTGCTCAGTAGAATTTAAATTATCTTTAACCAGTTCAGGCGTTAAAGAATAATCAGCAATTATTTCTCCATTATCTTCGATCTTTAATTGTACAATTTCGTCATCAATAGAATCTATGAAGACTTTTCTTACATTAACGATTTCTTTATCTTTTAAGTTAACCGCAAACATAACATTGCTTAGTCCATCTTCAGAATTTATTACTGGCAATGTTATGAACGCAAAATCAGAATCTTCAGTATTATCCTTTTTATCAGGAGCGTTGATAATCGCTTGGCTTTTATCAAATGTGCCACTCATTGTTTTAGTTTCGTTTTTGAAGGCATCTGAAGCATATACCATATTTTCTGTTTTCTTGATGTTTTCTTTGCTTCCGGTAGAATCAGGAGCTTCTGTTAAACAATCACTACAATTAGTATTTTCATTTAATTTGTTTTCATTAACAGCTGCAATTGCTGGACTTGATATGGAAAAAAGAACCGTTATAGACATTAGAGCGACAATAAGCTTTTTTAACATTTCTTTACCTCCTATTAGTTTTGATTTACAATATAATTATAACGAAAAAATATATAAGAATATTAATTAATATTCGGAAATGAGGAAGTTAAATGAAAATATGGATTGAAGCTTTGATATTTGGCTTAATTATGTCTTTATTCCAAATTTTAAGAGGAAAAGGCATCAATGAAGTCTTTTTTACATTCGTAGGATCTTTTTTAGGTGCATTCATTTACTTATACATCTATAGAGACAACAAAAACAGAAAGAAAGAAAACTAATTTTTATGTATAAGCATTTTTTGAAAATATAATATATATTATATTTTATCTTGTTAAAATCCTATTATTTTAGTTTTCCCCCCTTTTTATTAATTTTTTTAAACCCCATTTCTAAAAAGTAAGCAGTTACAATTACATTTTTAATGTAATATAACTCAAAAAACATATCAAATGTTAAGGTGCTGATATAATTCAAAAATATTTGTAAACTTATTTTCATATAGCCTACAATTAAACTTAGAACTGTTGCTTTTTATTAATACAAGAATTAGTTGTCAAATTGATATCAGCTACTGGAAATTACCGGTAGTGCCATAAATATTATTTTTGCTGATAAGGATTAGCAGAAAATGCATTAAGGAATAGAGATTAGTAGGTACTTGTAAGTAGTTAGTTTATATTTTAATGTAACAATAAATAAACTAAAAAGGCTTCAATTAAGTTCATATAAAATGATCTTAGTTGAAGTCTTTTTGGTTCTCGTTAATAGAAATGGAACTGATAATATTGTATTTTTGTTTAAGCAAGAAAAAGTTAAATGAATTATTTTTCAGTAATCTCTAATACACAACCGTCATAATAATATTTTACATCTTCTAAATAAAGAAATATTTGTTTTTTATTTGAATAAATTGATGTTCTAACTATAGGTATAGCTACTATAAGTATTGCTATTACATTAACTGTAACAAGTAGTAATGACGACATAATTTGTATTAATTGACTTAAATTCAAGGTTTCTGTTAATTGCGAAAAAAAATAATTTAAAAGAAAGCCTGAAGGGACCCAGAATAGAAAGAAAAATAATTTAGATGTAGAACTAAAAATAGAAGTGAGATAATTTATCTCTTTAGACAAATAGATTTCAATCTCATTTTGCAGCATCTCAATATCTTCTTTTCTTTTGAATCCATGTTGTTCTAAAACTTCTTTAAATATTGTAAGCTCATTGTGTGGAATAATTAAAGCTGTTTCTAACTTACTAGATTTGTAGCATATAAAAAGCATACAGACAAATATAACAAGAAGAATAATCCAATTCCAATTACCTAATCTACTATTACATATGACTAGCGTAATCAAAAGTAATTCAACAACGATAAAAAGACTGAAAATTAATTTGTTACTTTTTATAAAATAAAGAAGTTTATTTAAAGTTAATTTGTTACTTTTAAAGGTATCTCTTGCAATTTTTTCAATTAAATAATAAAAATTACTCATAGTTAAAAATTCCTTTCGAAATAAAGATAAATAAAAAATGAAAATAGCTTTATGATATGTCTTGTTTGATGTAATTATTAAAAAGGGAGTTATAGTATACTGTTAATATATTGGAATTGCAATAGTTTTTAAGACTAAAAAAGGTGCTACATTGAAGTAAAATTTAAATTAACGGAAAACTTAAATAAGAGGATATTCCTTACTGCATGGTTTAAAAAATATACTCTCCATATCTTTCATCAAATTTTTATGGATAGGCTACAATTAACTAGACAGAAAAATTAAGGTGTGTAGACTAGAAGAAAACATACCAGGAGGAATTTTTATGTCTAAGAGAACACGAAGAACTTTTTCACAAGAATTCAAGCAACAAATCGTCAATCTTTACTTAGCTGGAAAGCCACGTGTAGAAATCATTCGAGAATATGAACTAACGGCTTCAGCATTTGACAAATGGGTAAAGCAATCTAAAACGAGTGGTTCATTCATAGAAAAAGATAATCTTACGCCTGAACAAAAAGAATTGTTAGAACTACGTAAAAGAAACCAGCAATTAGAAATGGAAAATGATATTTTAAAGCAAGCAGCGCTGATATTCGGACGAAGAGACAAGTAATCGATGCGAATAAGCATCTTTACCCTATATCAGCGATGTGCAGAATATTAGGTCTATCACGTCAGTCCTATTATTATCAATCAAAACCAAAGAAAGACGAATCAGAACTTGAAGAAGCGGTCGCTGAAGAATTTGTCTGCAGCCGAAAGGCCTACGGCTCAAGAAAAATAAAAAAAGCCTTATCAAAACGAGGCATTCAGATCAG